>JBKHKF010000117.1:0-7647 GCA_046537745.1 Anaerolineales bacterium
CAGCCGATCGCCTGCGATCTGCCAGTCACCGTGGGTCCCGTTATCGGTGTGCACCTCAACCGCCCCCTCCCCGGTCCATTCAAATACACGAAGCTCGATGACGGCCCCACTGCCTGTGTAAAGCAGCGGTACGACCAGGAGCTGCTGGCAACTGTCGAAGCTATAGGCACCGGCTCGATCCGTCAATTGCCGGATATTGGGGTCGCCACCATCGAAGCGCCATCGGGTGTCCCAGTTGCTGCCGGTCCACTCATCCACGATCAAGGTGCGTCCCTCGCTTCCCTGATCGATGAGCCGGACCCGTTGGAAGATCCCGTCGCAGTTCAGGCTGACCCCGTCATCTGGTGCGGCGGCGGTTGAGGTTGCGGTTTGGCTGGGAGGTTCCGTTGGCGTGGAGGTGACGCTCTCCGTGGGGCTGGGCTCCTGTGTTGGCGTCTCCGCGTCGGCCGGAGCGGCCGCTGTGAGCGTCCCGGCGACACGGGTCGCTAACGCTTCCTCCTGAAGTTTCCCCGCCTGGTCAAGGGAGCACGCCAGGCTGGCGGCCAAGAGAACTACTCCTAACAGCATCAGTCGCCAGGAGTCGAACCCCCGACGATCTTTATGGGTGATCTGTGACGGAGACTTCGCAGTTTGTGACAGCTTCAAGATTCGATCCGGTCTGGTTAAAGGCGGTTCCATCCCACGTATATTCTAAGGTGAGCCATTCACAGGCCGAAAGGGGGCCGTCATCGATGGACCCGAGTTTGGATGCCTCACGAGTGCGGATGATATCTCCAACCTTCGACCAGCTTCCATACCATCCGCTGTTGCTGTAGACCTGAGTCATGGTGGCACCATTCCATGCGTGAACGGTGAGATCGAGGGTGACGCGCGGATCGCCGTTCTGTATCGGCACGATGATAAGCTTCTGGCAGTCCCCGAACTGGTACCAACCCACCTCCTCGAGCACCTGCTGAAGGAAAGGATCTGCCGGGGTCTTGCTCCAGACATTCATCCAGCTTCCATCCTGCCAGTCATCAACCAACACTGTGATGCCATCCGGTCCATTGTCTTCGATGCGAACCCGCTGATACGTGCCGTCACAGCTCAAACTGACGCCGTTGGGCGGGGCGGTTGCAGTCGCGGTCGGGGCGGGTGCAAGTTCATCGACGGAGGCTGTTGGTTGTGGAACCGGCGGCAGATTATCAGCGGAAATCACCCAATCGCAGATATTGATGTCTGCCGCCTCCCCGCCGGGGGGCACCTCAAAGGCGTGCAGTGTTTGGTCACCACACCCCTCCTTGGCGCCGCAAGCGATGTAGTCGGTGTAGGCGCCGCCGGCGTTCATTTGCACATCCCTGCGGAAGGCGAATGCATAATACTCTCCGGCCGCCAGCTCCAGGCTGTAAGCGGGCTCGCCGCTGTCGTGTTCCAGGCTGGTTAATTCGTCGCTGTTCAACTCCAAGAAATACAGCGTCATGGGCGGGATGGACTCAGAGGGGTAGCATAGCTGGCCAGAAACCAGGCCCGGTGCGAGTGCTGGATCGTCAGGCTGGGCAGTCGGTGTACCAGTGGGCTGGCTTGCCATCCCGTTAA
Organism: Anaerolineales bacterium; assembly: GCA_046537745.1. Classification (GTDB taxonomy): domain Bacteria; phylum Chloroflexota; class Anaerolineae; order Anaerolineales; family E44-bin32; genus DASWJQ01. The sequence goes on from JBKHKF010000117.1 coordinate 1,576, forward strand.
TTTCTGTGCTGGTGGCGGTCGCCGATGTTACGGGCGTGGCGATGGGCAAATTGCATGCGGCCAACAGCATCGTGACCAGCAGCATCGCCAGGAGCAAGGTGATCCTATTCATCTCGCATGTCCTTTCCCTTCTATAACGAGAAGGGATTGAATTTGTGACGGCTGGGGCCAGGGGATGGCTAGAGCCAGGAGGGCTCTTGATAGGTGCCGAATTCTTCACGCATCACGTCTGTGATTTCGCCGAGTGTTGCGTAGGCATGAACGCATTCAAGCAGGATCGGCATGACGTTCTGGCCATTCTGGCAGGCGAGACGAAGACGGTCCAGCGCCTGTCCGACCGCGCCGTTATCGCGCTCCTCACGGGTTCGCTCCAGCCGATCCATCTGCCGCTCATAGCCATGAGGATCCATCTCGAGGATGGGGATGCTGAGGGGTTCATCCTCGGCGTAGGCGTTGACTCCGACGATCTTCCGTTCTTGCTGGTCGATTTCTTGCTGGTAGCGGTAGGCAGCTTCCTGTATCTCCCGTTGGAAGAATCCCGCTTCGATGGCCGGCAGCACGCCGCCGAATTCCTGGATTTCGTTGAAGTAGCGCCTCGCTTCGGCTTCCATCTCATTGGTCAGTGCTTCTACAAAGAAGGATCCGCCCAATGGATCGATGGTGTTGGCAACGCCGGATTCGGTGGCCAGCACCTGCTGGGTCCGCAGTGCGATTTTCACGGCCTGCTCCGAGGGCAGAGCGAGGGCTTCATCCATGGAGTTGGTGTGCAGCGATTGAGTGCCTCCGAGCACGGCGGCGAGCGCTTGCACAGCCACGCGGACGATGTTTACCTCGGGCTGCTGCGCGGTGAGGCTGACACCGGCGGTTTGAGCGTGGAAGCGCATAAGCCATGACCGTGAGCTCTCCGCGCCAAAAGTTTCTTTCATCTCCCGGGCCCAAATGCGGCGGGCGGCACGATATTTGGCGATCTCTTCAAAGAAGTCGTTGTGCGCGTTGAAGAAGAAGGACAGTCTGGGTGCAAAATTGTCGATGTCCAGACCACGGTCCAAACACCAGCGGACATAGGCTAAACCATCCGCCAGCGTGAACGCTAGCTCCTGAGCTGCAGTGGAGCCGGCTTCACGGATGTGGTAGCCGGAAATCGAGATCGGGTTCCACTTCGGAGTGTGCTCCGCGCCGTACTCAATGGTGTCCACCACCAGACGCATGGAGGGTTCGGGCGGGAAGATGAATTCCTTCTGAGCGATATATTCCTTGAGAATGTCATTCTGAATGGTCCCACGGAGTTGATCCGTTCGCACCCCCTGCTTCTCGGCCGTCGCGATGTACATCGCCCAAATGGCGGCCGCTGGAGAGTTAATGGTCATGCTGGTGGAGACCTTGTCCAGAGGGATGCCCTCGAAAAGCAGTTCCATATCCTTGAGCGAAGAAACCGCCACTCCACACTTGCCGAATTCGCCCAGGGCTTCGGGAGCATCGGTGTCGTACCCCATTAATGTTGGCAAGTCGAAGGCGACGGATAGGCCGTTCTGACCCTTGTCAAGCAGGTAGTGAAAGCGTTTGTTGGTCTCTTCAGCCGTGCCAAAGCCGGCAAACATCCGTTGGGTCCAGGTTCGCCCTCGGTACATAGTGGCATGAATGCCGCGGGTATACGGGAATTCACCAGGCAATCCCAGGTCTTCGAAATAATCGAGATCAGCTACATCATCGGGGGTGTACAGTCGGTCGATGGATTTGGAGGAGGTGGTCATGTACGGACCGTTTTCTTCAGGCTGTCGGGCCAGAGACTGATGCAACGTGGTCTCCTCCCATCGGTCCAGTGCCTGCCGGAGCTGATCCAAGTGCTCCTGATCGTACATATGCACCTCCACATAGCGGCATATCTCAAGTGTTCGAGATTATAGCATGCAGGCAAGGCCTTACAGATGCCTTGCAGACTCCTCACTTAATAGGAATCCCATGCAAGAATAGAAGCGTGAGCGGGGGCAGTCCGACGTTCTTTGAGAGTGCAAAGTGGAGGAATATAGGATGTTTGATCGAAAAGACGCACTACCCATCGCTCTGATTGGGTTAGCCTGGCCGTTCTTTGGCCTTGGGTATCAAGCAATCGTGATTAATTATCTTCCCTCCGGAATGATCCTTGTAGTCGAAGTTTTCGGGTTGTTTTTGGCGGGTGCCATTTCTGGCGGCCTCCTTTTGGCGGCATTGGACTCCATGAAGGAGAGCACCGGCAGGATTATGGTGATGATGGGTTATCTGATGTTCGCACCGCTGGGCATGTTGGCCGGAATGATCGCGCCGGCGCCTTTTGAGCCCATTGGCGGCGGTTCCTGGCTGATCTTCTTCCTGGTGGTACCTGTGCTGATGACGCTGGTCGGGAGCATGATTCCAGCTCTGGGTATGGGCTTTACGGGTGGTCTCGCTTTAGCGGCTTCACGGTTGAATCTGGGTAAGTAGATATAGATCGAATTCCCCCTTCGAACGGGCGCGGTGGGAGTTCGAAATCAAAGGGACGGGCCAGCAGGCCCGTCCCTTTTTTTAATCTTCTTTGGGGAGCTGATAGAGTTCGATGAGCACGCCGCCGGCACTCTTCGGGTGAAGGAATGCATACAACCGCCCGTCAGAGCCAGCAACTGGCTCAGGGTTGATGAGCTCAACACCCGCAGCTTCCAACTGCTGAAGCTTGGCGGCTAAGTCCTGCACTTCAAGACATAGATGGTGGAATCCGGGACCGCGCTTTTCCAGGAAGCGGCTAAGGCCCGTACCTTCGTCGGTGGGTTCCACCAGTTCAATGCGGCTGTCGCCGATGGGTAAGAAGGCTACTCTGGCGCTTTCCCTCGACACTTCCTCGACATGATCAAGTTCCAAACCGAGCGTTTTCTGCCAGAAGACGAGCGCCTCCGCCATATTCTCAACAACGATGGCAAGATGGTTTATGTTGTGGGGTTCGTTCATATGACTGCGCTTATCCTCAAATCAATATTATTTCAAGCACGCTAGAGTGTTGAGGCGGGCTCGTATTCTCCCCAGACCTGTCGGAGCGCCCGGCAGATCTCACCGATGGTGGCCGAAGCTTCCAGGCAAGCCAGGATGGCTGGGAGCATATTCTCCTGGCCCTCCGCGGCTTCGGCTAATCGGTCCAGCTCAGCTTCGAGATGGTTTTGGTCTCGATTGGACCGAAGCTCCTCAAGGTGCTGCCGCTGGGTTGCCTCGATCTCGGGATCCAGCTTCAGCATCTTAATTGGAGGCGAATCGTCCTCGGCAAAACGATTGACCCCGACAACCACTTTATCGTTTTCCTGGATTGCCATCTGGGCTTCATAGGCTGATTGCTGTATCTCTTGCTGGATGAAGCCGAGCTCGATGGCCGCCAGTGCGCCGCCCAGATCATCAATTTGCTCCAGGTAGCTCTGGGCCTCCGATTCCAATTGGTCTGTGAGCTTCTCCAGCAGATAAGATCCACCCAAGGGATCCGCCGAGTCGGTGACGCCGCTCTCATAGGCGATGATCTGCTGGGTGCGCAGGGCGAGGCGGGCGGCTTCCCTGGTTGGCAACCCCAGCGCTTCGTCCATGGAATTGGTGTGAAGCGACTGGGTCCCGCCAAGGACAGCTGCCAGCGCTTGCAGCGTCACCCGAACCACGTTGTTCTGGGGCTGTTGGGCGGTTAGCGTCGACCCGGCGGTCTGGGTGTGGAATCTGAACTGCCGCGCTCGCTCGTCCTCTATTCCGAAGCGTTCCAGCAACAACCTGTCCCACATCCGACGGGCGGCTCGGAACTTGCCGATTTCTTCAAGAAAGTTGCTGTCTGCGCTCAAGAAGAAAGAGACTCGTTCAAGAAAAGCAGGTAGATCGATCCCCGCTCTTTGGGCTGCTTCGACGTAGGCAAGGGCATTGGCAAGCGTGAAGGCCAGTTCCTGGGCGGCGGTAGCGCCTGCCTCGCGTATGTGGTAGCCGGAGATGGAGATAGTGTTGAACCGCGGAGCCTCGCGGGCGCAATATGCGAAGGTATCGGTAATAAGACGCATGGCGGGACCGGGTGGGAAGATATAGGTCCCCCGGGACGTGTATTCCTTCAAGATGTCATTTTGGATGGTACCTCGCAGGGCTTCGGTCGGTATACCCTGATCTTTACCCACCAGGATATACATGGCCAGCAGCACCGGGGCGGGCGCGTTGATGGTCATGCTGGTGGATACTTTATCCAACGGAATCCCTTTGAAGAGCGTGCGCATGTTATCAAGGCTGGCGATGGATACCCCCACCCGTCCGACCTCGCCCAACGCCAGCGGGTGGTCGGGGTCCAATCCGATTTGAGTTGGCAGATCAAAGGCGACGGAAAGGCCGGTTTGACCATGGTCCAGCAGATAGTGGAAGCGCTGGTTTGTCTCTTCCGCTGAGCCGAAGCCCGCGTATTGACGCATGGTCCAAAGCCGGCTCCGGTACATGGCGGGGTGAATGCCGCGGGTGTATGGCGGCTCGCCGGGAAAGCCTAGTTTTTCAAGGTAATCCGGATCCGGATGCTCAGGAAGCTCCACGGGATCAAGGGGAATGCCGGAGGTGGTGTGAAATTCATCTTTGCGATTCGGGAAACGCTCCAATGAGGGCTCAAGCACATTTTCGCGCCATTGACGGAAGCGATCGAGCAGCCATTCCTTCATTGGATTATTCTTTCCGTCGATCCGGAGCCTTAAAGGCATCCGCCAATCCAAGGGTTGCTGGAGTCACAGGTTCAAATCCCTGCAAGGCTTCAAAAGTGGCGTCCCGGATATCAGTTCCCTGGTGCGTTCTCCAATCATTGAAAAGCTCGGCGTAGCTTCGCCGGACGCGCTCGCTCCATTCCAGCCCAAGTTCGATTGCGATCTCCTTCACGGCCTTACGGGAGGGCCCTTCCAATTCCACGTAGCTGCCAAAGGGCAGCTGATCCAGGGCAACCTCAACAGCTTTGTAGCGGAAGACCTCCCTGTATTTCTCGTAGATTAGAACGATCTGGTACCCGAGGGCCTCCAGAAATGCCCTGGCCTGGTCCGGATCGCTCACTTCAAATTCAATTTCACGTCGCACGTCTGGATCGGCGGTGCCTTCTTTGTAGGTGATGGTCGCATTAACGTCTCGGCGCAGGCGCAGGACCTTGCCCATCTGCCTCAGATCCCCGTCCTCCGTATCAAAGCGCCAATTTCGCTCGAGCACGCGATCTCGAATTAGGCGCCCTCCCATCTCCAGGAGATGTCCCCGAAACGCCTCCAGGTGTATGACGACAAATTTTGCTTCGATCTCCTGGGACATGAAGGGCCATCACTCCAACACGAGGAGCACAGCATCCTGCTGCACGCTGTCACCGGCCGCGGCATTGATACGGATTACAGTGCCGTCCCGGGGCGATTTCAACTCATTCTGCATCTTCATCGATTCAAGAATGATCAGGTCATCACCCTTCTTCACCTCCGTCCCCTTCTCAACCGGGATATCGATGACCAACCCGGGCATAGGCGACTTCAGCTGGAATTCGCCGCTCACGGCTGCCTGATCGCCGCCGACCTTGCGCAGCAGCCGAGCGCGCTCATCCTCAACCTCCACCGTGTAACGCTGGCCCCGCAGCAGCACTTCATAGCCAGCTTCGCCTGGCGAGATATATGCTTCGTAGGAGCGGTTCTCAAAAATCAAGGAATAGACGGACTGTTCAGCCACGGCCATGAAATCGGCGGGCAACCGTTCGCCGTTGGCCAGAATTTGGCCGTCCTGGTTGATCTCGATTTCATAATCCTGGCCATCGACGGTTGCGATGTATTTCACTCGGAGGCTCCTTCAAGCTCAGATGTCATCGCTGCATTCGCTCCCATCGTCCCACCCATTTCCAGTTGCTGGTGTCTCGGGCACCCCGCTGTACGATGTGGGCTGCCTGTCGCGTCTGGCGGTGTGCGAAGAGCGTGGCCATTACGGCTGCGATGTATGGAATGGTTTCCTTGTCCTCATCCATTTCATCCATCGAGAAGCGGTTCTCAACAAACTGCGTGTCAAAGGAGCCGGCGATGAAGCGATGGCTGTCCATGATGTTCTGGTGGAAGGGAATATTGG
>JBKHKF010000118.1:0-7500 GCA_046537745.1 Anaerolineales bacterium
CAGCAACACTTCGCTCGACTGCTCCGCCCGCGCATAATACACGTCCCCAGTTGGAGCCTGTCGGCCGACCAACAAGGTTCTCGAGCTCCCATCCACCAGCGACAGAACAATCCTTACGGCCGGATCCTCCAGACCGTACTGCTCGTAATCATTTGTTTGAAGTCGATCCAGTGGCTGAATAAGCTGAAGCGAGGAGACCGCTCGTTCGATTCGAGCCACGGCAGCCATCTCTCCTTCGGGCTCCAACAATGACCAACCGACCTCCGGTGCCCGACGAGCTCGGATGCGCTCACCAGTCTCAAGATCTTCGATAAGCAACTCTTCAATCTCAACTTCTGGATAGAACCAAAGCGGCTCCACTGTTGGAGTGAGGCTCGCAACTGCCGGATCGCCAGCGCCCTGGCGCGAATACCAGAGAGCTCCAGCCAGCAGGATTATGAAAACTATGAGCAGGATCCAGGTGTTACGACGGATCATCAAGCTCTCACTTCATCCTGCGACGGCGCTGCCACCACACGACAACGCCAGCACCGATGGAGGCGCCAGGGATCAAAATGACTGTCGCTAAAAAGATCAGGCCAAGCGTCTGCACCGAGGGCGGAACGACGGTCCGCTGTGTTCGCTCGCGGGGGGTCAGCTGGATCAGATTCTCCTGACCCGCCAACCAATCGACGCTGTTTACGAAAATGTCCCCGTTTCCCAGACCAAAATAATTGGCGTTCGAAGCAAAGTCTGAATCGCCAAAGACCACCAGCCGCGAGCCACTTTCATCCTCAGCGGCCGCCATCGCGACGGTCACTGGCCCAGCGAAGTCCTCCCCTTCCTGAAAGCCAAGCTCACCCTCACCGGATAGGCTTTGAAAATTCGTCTCGCCCCAGGAGTTCTGTCCCGTTTGAACAAGCTCCGTGGTATTCACACCTTCGATCCCACCCTCCACAGAAGCCAGGCTTCGGGCGGAGGGATAAAAGCTGGCCAGGTTGCCCATTCGATCCGTGATCGGGTGGTTGGCATAGCTGACAGCAATGCCGGCAAGCGGCAGATTTGAATCCAGATCAACGACGACGTCGTTATGAACCAACAGCCCCCATTCCTCCTCGAGGTAGGGATAGAGGGGATTTTCACCGGCCTCGATTTCGGTTTCAACCACCGGCTCAAGCAGGATCATGAGCGCCCCGCCCTGATTCAAATAGACGCTCAGAGTTTCGAGCTCCTCCTCCGAAATGGCCTGATCAGAGCCGGCGATGACTACAACCTCAGCATCCTCCGGGATTTCGTTGACCGATAACAAATTGAGTTCTTCAACCCGATAGTTCTTGGATTCGAGCGCGGCGCGGGCCTGAGCATAGCCTGGATCACTGGAGGAGGTGAGCTCCCGCTCGCCGTGGCCGGTGATGAAATACAGCACCCGCTCTCCTGGCTGGGAGACCCGAATGATCGAAGAGGAGATATCGCGCTCTGTGGCCGTGCTCACCAGCTCGGATCGCTCACCCTGTAGCACCACCAGCGTGCCGTCGCGGGTCACACCATACTGCTCAGCCTGCAACGGCTGCTGGCGCGGATCGATGAATTCCAATTCCACCAACCCCTCGCTGGCTTCCACGTACTGATTAAGCAATGGTTCCACATTTTCCCTTGATCCGGCAGCGTCGGCGGTGTAGAAGCCTTTGATCGTCACCGGCTGCTCCAGGCTGTCGAGCAGGTTTTCAGTCTCAGGAGCCAGGGAATAGCGCTGATCTTCGGTCAGATCCCAGGTCGTCGGATTCTCCAGCGCCAGGTAATTGATCACGCCAAGGATCCCGGCGAAGGAGAGCACAAGCAGGAGCGCGTTGCTCCCATAACGCGCCTGGCGTCCGGTGAGCGCTTGACGCGTCCGATCCGGATCCAGCAGAACGCCGGCGGCAAATCCCACGACCGCCAGCACCAAACCAATCTGGCCCGGCAGCCCCAGCTGCCGATTCACTACATACCAGCCGGCCACGAAAAGCAGCGCAACAACGCCGAAAACATACGCTATAGGAGCCAGTTTCTCTTGTTCGAAGCTCATCGCCACCTCCTGGCCTGGAGGGCCTGAGCTCCTAAGAAAAGCGAGAGCGCGATGAAACTTACGTAGTAAGTGATGTCAACCAAACTGACCACTCCCTGATAGAGATTGTCGTAATAATGATCCACCATCCCGAGATAACTCGCGATGCGTCCCAGCAAGCCGGCGCTGTTGCCCAGCCCACCGATGATCCACAAGGACAACAAAGCTCCCAAGGAAACGAAGAAAGCAGCTAATGGATTCTCAAAGAGGCTTGAAATAAGCGTGCCAACGGCAAGCATACTCCCGGTAAACAAAATTAGACCCAGGTAGGCTGAAACCAGGACACCCTGATCAATGCCGGGGTCAGTCATACCGTTCAGAATAATTGGGTAAATCCAGGTGACAAGCAAGATGATCAGCAGGAAGCCTAAGGAGCCGAGCCACTTGCCAACGATCACTTCCCAATCACGAACCGGCGAGGTCAGCAACAACTCGAGGGTTCCCATCCGATGCTCGTCCGCCAGCAAACGCATGGTAAGCGCTGGGGTAACGAATACGAGTATTGTCACCAACGGACCAAGCACAATTCGACCGTCTGCCGGAATCCCGCCGGATTGCATGCCAAAGTAGATGTTTATGAAAAAGATACCGCCCAGGATCAGAAAAATACTGGCGGCAATGGCATAGGCCAGCGGTGAAATAAAGTAGCCTCGGAATTCTCGCGAGGCAATAATCCACACATTCCTCATTCGATCATCCCCTCATCTTCTCTTGTCAGCTTCAGGAAGATATCCTCAAGGCTGAACCCGACGGCGCGAAGCTCCATTAAATCCATTCCGCCTTCCACTATGGCGCGTGCGATAGCTGGTCGTTGATCCTGCTCTGACCTGGTCAAGACATCGAGCACGCCCTCCGGTCCCACCTCCACCCCGGCCACCCCTGAAAGCTCCTGCAATATGGATTCCGCCTTCTTGACATCCCCATCCACGACAATACGCAGACGTTCACCGCCGGATAGCTGAGCCTGCAGATTATCGGGGGTGTCCTCCGCTACGATACGTCCTTTGTTAATAATCAGGACACGATCACAGACTTGCTGGGCTTCCGACAGGATGTGGGTTGACAACAATACCGTCCGATCCTCTCCCACTGATTGGATAAGTTCGCGGACCTCGATGATCTGCGCCGGATCCAGGCCAATCGTGGGCTCATCGAGAATCAGCACTTGCGGCTCATGAAGCAGCGCCTGCGCCAAGCCCAGCCGCTGCCGCAATCCTTTGGATAGGCTGCCGATGAAATGGTCGGCCCTATCCATCAAATTGACGAGTTCAAGGGTCTGATCGATGCGTTCATGGAGATTCTCGACCCTCCGCAGCCCCCCCATAAACCTTAGATACTCCTCTACTGTGAGTTCTGGGTACAACGGTACGGTCTCCGGCAGATATCCGATTTTCCTGCGCGCCTCCAATGATTCATCGATGACATCATGGCCGGCGATGCTGGCCTTTCCGGAGGTCGGCGGCATGTAGCTTGTCAGAATCCGCATTGCGGTGGTCTTGCCCGCGCCATTCGGGCCGAGGAAACCCAGGATCTCCCCACGCTCCGCATGAAAGGAAAGGTCCTGGACGGCCAGGTGGCTTCCATAATACTTCGTAAGGCCCTCAACCTGGATCATGGACTGCGAATACCTTTCGTTAAATGGTTCATCGGGTGCCAAGATCTTTATATCTCAATAAACGAACCGGCTCATGTCATACTTCGGAAAGCGGGTTGGGCAACAAGAATTGACTATAGCAAGAAGGTGAGGAAATCGTCAAGGCTCGGTTACACGGTGCGTTAACTTTCATGGATGATGGCGCCAATCAGCCGCGCGCGTATGAATGCTACCTCATAGTCCTCCCGGGAGTGTTAAACCAAACCCGTTGAATCGATCCCAGCATTTTCTCAGCCTGAAAACCAGCGGCTCAAGCAAGCACATCCAATCCCTTGCTGGACCATGCACCAGATATATCGAGATCCCAAGATCGGATGCAACTACCCCGGCCCAACGAGGGATGAGTCGCTAGACTCGAAATGTCTTTTAATAGAAGCATTTGTGTGCTTTTTCGCAAAACGTGTATAATGTCGCCCCGGTCGGGTAGGGAGGTTTGATCGAAAAGACTTATCTGACACCTCTGCTTGTCTGACAAGACACAAACCAATCAAGGGAGCCGTATCGTATGTACTCAATGCAAGGGCTGAGAGAATTCGAGGCATGGGCCATCTGGGGTGTGCTCATCGTAGCCGTGATCGGATTACTCTACGCCATACTCCTCCGCTCGCAAATCCTGCAGGAGGATAAAGGGACACCCAGAATGCAAGAAATCTGGGAGTGGATCAAAGAGGGTGCTGAGACCTACCTCACCCGGCAGCTCCGATCCATTCTGCCCATGATCGCCATCCTGACGGTGGCGCTCTTTTTGTCCGTGTATATCGTCCCCCCTACTCCAGAGGCAATAGAGCGCTTCAGCAATATGAGCTCGGACATGGTCCGACTGGTCGTTGGCCTGGGTCGCGCCATTGGCTTCATTATGGGCGCTGGCTTTAGTCTCACGGTCGGGCAAATCGGCATGCGCATGGCCGTCCAGGCCAATGTTCGCGTGGCTTCCGCTGCTCGAACCTCCTTTGGTGATTCGCTGAGAATCGCATATCGAGCCGGCACCATCACCGGCATGCTAACGGACGGGCTCGGCCTGTTTGGTGGAACTATCCTTTTCATTATTTTTGGTATTGCGGCACCGGACGCTCTCTTGGGCTTTGGCTTCGGCGGCACCTTGTTGGCGCTGTTCATGCGAGTTGGCGGCGGTATCTATACGAAGGCTGCCGATGTTGGCGCCGATTTGGTTGGCAAGGTTGAGGCTGGCATCCCGGAGGATGATCCCCGCAACCCGGCTGTCATCGCCGATCTGGTTGGCGATAACGTCGGCGACTGCGCTGGCATGGCTGCCGACATCTTCGAATCCTACGAGGTCACCATTGTCTCCGGATTGATTTTGGCCCTGGCACTCTGGCATATAACAGGGAACTTGGAATGGATTATTTTCCCCTTGCTCGTCCGGGGAATTGGTGTGCTCTCCTCGATCTTCGGCACCTACGCGGTGCGCAGCGACCCCGACCAGAATGTGGACGCCATGCAAGCTATCTTCCGGGGCTATTTGACCTCGGCCGCCATTTCGGTTGTGCTCTTCGGCCTGACCGCCTACTTCTACATCGGCAACAACGTACCTGGAGGCTGGTGGCGGCCGTTCCTTGCCACAACCGTAGGCGTGCTGCTGGCAATTTCCATCGATCGTTTGACTGAATACTTTACCGGCAGCCATAGCCCTCCGGTGCAGGAGATCAAGAAGTCAACCGACACCGGCCCGGCGACTACCATTCTTTCCGGCGTCGCCGTCGGCTACGAATCCAGCGTCTGGGCCATCCTGGTCATCGCGGTAACAATCATGGCCTCGGTGTTAATTTTCGGCACGATCCCCGGAGTCAGCGGGGCCCAACAGACGACCTACGTGCTTTACGGCGTGGCCATGGCCGGCATCGGCATGCTTACATTGACGGGCAACAACGTCGCGATGGACAGCTATGGGCCCATCGCTGATAACGCGGCCGGCATAGGTGAGATGGCCTGGAGCGACAAGGACGAGGATTACAGCGATGCACAGCAAATCATGGCTGACCTGGACGCGGTCGGCAACACCACTAAAGCTATCACCAAAGGCGTGGCCATCGGTTCAGCGGTCATCGCAGCGGTTGCCCTCTTTGGCTCATTCATCGTGGATGTCAGCCGCGCCCAGGCGGCAGCGGGCATCCCTCTCGAGCAGCAGATCCAATCCATCGGGATTCGGGTGGACCTGCCGCAGGTCTTTGTGGGATTGTTGATCGGCGGCGCGTTGCCATGGCTGTTCTCGTCATTCGCCATCAACGCAGTAAGTCGGGCGGCAGCCCTGATCGTGGAAGAGGTCCGCCGGCAGTTCGCCGACGGTGTGCTTGATGGAACGAAGCAACCAGATTACAAGAAAGCCGTTTCAATTTCCACCACCGCCGCCCAAAAGGAGCTGGTCTCTTTGGCCCTGCTGGGCGTGGTCACACCCATCGTGGTCGGACTCACCTTGCGGGTGGAGGCGCTCGGCGGTTTCCTGGCCGGCGCGATCCTCTCCGGCCAGCTACTGGCAGTGTACATGAACAACGCAGGCGGCGCCTGGGATAACGCCAAGAAGCTCATCGAGGATGAGCCGGCCGACCCCGCGGCCAACACAGGAAAGGGCTCGGAGCGGCACCATGCCGGCATCGTCGGCGACACTGTAGGCGATCCGATGAAGGACACGGCCGGCCCGGCGCTTAATCCGATGATCAAGGTTGTGAACCTTGTCTCGGTGATCGTGGCACCCATTGTGGTGCAGTACGAAACCCTTGGCGTCATCGGCTGGATCGCAGTCGTCATTCTGCTGGCCATCCTTGGCTGGGCGGTCTGGCAAAGCAAGCGGCCGGCGCCTGCGGTCTAGCGGCTGCGAACCTCCACTTATAGAAAGATGGGGCTGTCTCAGCTTGAATTGAAGCGGCCCCAATTCTTTCTTTGAAGGAGGGAGTCTGACCCCACAATGCAGCCGGGGGTCCTCCCTACAGGTCCATCATGGCTTTTGTCCGGGCACGCATTCCCGGCGCCCCAGGCTAGCACTTCTTTCAGAAGTTGAGTACTATCAAATCCGTGATGTCAAACCTTAAAGGAGAGATGGCCGCAGGCCCGCTCGGCCTTCAGGCTCCCTGGGATACGCTTCGGATCCTGCTGGGAGTTCTTTTCTTTCTTTTTGTTGGTGTGAGCTTGACGAGCCTGTATCCGCTTTTGCGGTTGGGTGGAACTGCCGTTCTAGGGCTCATTGCGGTGATGCTACTTCTCAACAGCCCCGGCTACGGATTCCGGCCCAGGGCCCTTCATGCGGCCTTCGTCGGGTTGCTGCTTTACGAGGCGATCTCCCTGCTCTGGACACCATACCCCAGCGCTGGAGCCGAGCACCTCATCTATCATTTCTTTCTTTACATTTTCTTCATCTGCATCCAGCTTCTTCTGCTTGGGAAATGGGAGACGAAAAACGTTCGAGATGCGCTCATGCTGCTCGGGATTACATTTGTGATCCTGGATCTGCTGATCTTCTTCAAATGGTATCGGTCCTGGCTCAGTATCTCCTCAAGCCCCCTCCCGCCTATAGGATATCGGAGCAGCGGTCATCTCCTGGGACATCCAAACTCCTTGGGCGGATTCCTGAGTCTTCTGCTGCCGATCGCCTTTGCCAGGGCATTCGTATCAGAAAAAAGGACCGAGCGTTTATCTTATATGTTGGTATTTCTGATCCTTGGCTTTGGCTTATTCCTGACCTCTTCACGCGGTGCGTGGCTGGCAGGGTTAGCGGGTCTAGGCGCAACAACGATTCTCCTCACCTCTACAC
>JBKHKF010000119.1:0-7499 GCA_046537745.1 Anaerolineales bacterium
GATCAAGGCTGTCTTCGCGGAGGGTTGGGCACGGAAGGAAGAAGTGATCGGACGAGAAGTCGGCGAAGCGGTCGCCAATATGGCGGAATTCTTGGAGGCGGAGGACGTTTGGCTGAGCCGGCGGGTGCCGGCGGCCTGGCGCCCGCCCATGAAGGCCGCGATCGGTTAGCTTCGAATGGTTGGTGAACCCGTCATCTCCAGCCTATAATTTGGCCATGCAATCCAAGATCCTGCCACTGTTTTCGATGATGATTCTCCTGATCCTGGCTGCCTGCACCCGCGCCGAGGATCAGCCAGCGTCGCTGCCCGAGGAGCGCCCCACGGCAGTGGCTACCCAAAGTCAGCGGCCGGCGGTTGAGGAAAAGGCTGCCAGCGCAGACTGCGTGGACGGCGCCCGATTCCTGGAGGATCTCACGCTGCCGGACGGAAGCCAGGTGGCCCCAGGCGGGACCATTGACAAGCGATGGTCGGTGGAGAACTCAGGGAGTTGCGACTGGGGTGTCGGCTATCGACTGATCCCCCAGGAGGGAAATCCGCTGGTCCGTAGTCGGGAGACAGCGTTGTATCCTGCCAGGGCGGGAGCGACCGCGATCTGGCGCGTCACCTTCCAGGCTCCCGAGGAACCCGGCGAATATATCGGGTCCTGGCAGGCCTACACACCAAAAGGGCAGCCCTTCGGGGATCCCGTTTTCGTGCTGATCGAGGTGGATGCCGAGGCGGACGGGAATGCCCCATCCACTTCCGAGGCCAGCCCCTGACCTTGTTGGAGATGGTCAGTTTAATCAATCCCAATAGAGTATTGGGCTTTCTCATTAATCCATGTGTGGTCGCATGATGGATCGTGTGAATGTCGTCGGCACTTCCGGCTCAGGCAAGAGCACCTTCGCCAGGCAGCTGGCCGAGGCGCTTGGACAGAGCTATGTACAGCTGGATGCCCTGTATTGGGGTCCTGACTGGATGCCGGTGCCCGAGGAGAAATTCATAGGCTCCATCCGGCGTGCCGTTGTCGCGGACCGTTGGGTCGTGGACGGTAATTACAGCCGTCACCGGGAGCTGATCTGGTCACGAGCAAGCCACGTTATATGGCTGGTTTTTTCCTTTCCGATAGTTATGTATCAGCTATTTTTCCGTACGATGCGGCGTTCGTTGATGGGAGAAGAGCTTTTTTCCGGCAATCGTGAATCCCTGGTCAAGGCTTTCTTCCGCAGGGATTCGATCCTGCTCTGGGGGCTGACGACCTTTCGCCGACGGCGCGGGGAGTACCGCAGGATTATTCGGGAGAGGCGCTACCCATCGATCGAAATCATAGTCCTGAGCAGCCCACACCAGGCGCATAGATTTCTGGAACGCCTGCAGCGAACCAGTTCCTGACTGCAATTTGTATAGTTGGATTGGTAATGTCTAGCATGCATTGGTCCGACCAGTGCAAGCAAGGAACTGAAAATCCGATAATTGCTTGAGGCTGGTCGGTGACTGAAGAGTTCGACTTCTATAGGGGTGAAAAGGTAGAGGGGACCTGGAAGAGCCGCACAGCTCCGATTCCGCGAGTGAGGATGCGGCCGTTTCTTATTGCTTCTTGTACTGTTGCTGTTCTGTAGATGAACCCTCTGAGGTGTTTCCGGCAAGGTCAGTTCTAATCTATTCAGAACTCCAGCCGATCGCTTGGAGAGCGGCTGGATGTATCGATTCAACCAGGAAGAGGAAGAGCTTAAGTGCCCAAGCCGAATTCAAGGAACGTTTTGATCGTGGTCTCCTGCTTGCTGCTGATATCCATAAGCTACTCGACGCCCATGGGGTAAATTGCGGTATCAGTTTATTGGAATGAAGCCGACGAAGAATTCTTCAGTGAAATGCGGTGCTGGATCAAGGGCCAACCAGGGGCATGTTGGGCTTGGGGCTCCACTTTTATGATGACGCCCCGATCGCGGGCGAAACACATTTCAGAGCTTGACGCTTTCTAATCCGGTTAAGAAAACGTTGACCATGAACGAAAACGGGCGGCCGCTAGGCCGCCCGTTGTTATTTCTAGCGCGAAGTGTTGAAGGACTATGTGCCCTCTTCCCAGGAGGCCAGGTAGGCTTCCTGCTCGGGGGTCAGCGTGTCGATCTCGACGCCCATGGCCTCCAGCTTGAGGCGGGCGATCTCGCGGTCGATATCCTCGGGGATCACGTGCACATTGTTGTCCAGAGAATCGGCGTTGTTCAGGAGGTACTCCATGCCCAGCGCTTGGTTAGCGAAGGACATATCCATCACGCTGGCCGGATGGCCTTCGGCCGCAGCCAGATTGATCAGGCGGCCGTCGCCGAGCAGGTTGATGCGGCGGCCATCGGGCAGGGTGAACTGCTCGACGAACTCACGCACCCGCTGGCGCCCCTCGGCAATTTCCTCTAGCGCGGGAATGTTAATCTCCACGTTGAAATGCCCCGAATTGCTGATGATGGCGCCGTCTTTCATCGCTTCGAAGTGGTGCTTGTCGAGAACGTTGAGGTCGCCGGTCAGCGTGCAAAACAGGTCGCCAATCGGCGCGGCCTCTTCCATCGGCATCACACGGAAGCCGTCCATCACGGCCTCCAGCGCCGCCAGCGGGTCAATCTCGGTGACGATCACGTTGGCACCCATGCCGCGGGCTCGCATGGCCAGGCCGCGGCCGCACCAGCCGTAGCCCGCAACGACAAAGGTTTTGCCCGCCAGCAGAATGTTGGTGGCGCGGATAATGCCGTCGATGGTGGATTGGCCGGTGCCGTAGCGGTTGTCGAATAGATGCTTGGTCATGGCGTCGTTCACCGCCAGAATCGGGAATTTCAGCTCACCCTGCTTGGCCATGGCCCGCAGCCGGATGACGCCGGTGGTAGTTTCCTCGGTGCCGCCCTTCACCTCATCGATCTGATCGCGACGCTCCTTGTGCAGCGTGCTCACCAGGTCGGCGCCGTCGTCCATGGTCATCTCTGGGTGGTGGTCCAGGGCAGCATCGATGTGCTGGTAATAGGTCTCGTTATCCTCGCCCTTGATGGCGAAGACCGGAATTTCGTCATGGGCCACCAGCGAGGCGGCGACGTCATCTTGAGTTGAGAGTGGGTTGGAGGCGCACAACACCACGTCGGCACCGCCCGCCTGCAGGGTGCGCATCAAGTTGGCGGTTTCGGTGGTCACATGCAAGCAAGCGGAGATCCGGGCGCCTTTAAGCGGCCGATCCTTTTCGAAACGTTCCTTCACCTGGCGCAGCACGGGCATCTCAAGCTCGGCCCACTCGATGCGATGGCGGCCGCCATCGGCCGTGTTGATGTCCTTAATGTCAAAATCTGAACTCATAAAAACTCCATTCTTCCCTGTGTTATTGGGTGGGCGTCTTTATTATGCCAACCCCTTCATAATACCCATAGACCGGCCAAAAACCTAGGTTTTCATAAACCGCGACCGCCGGCCGGTTGTCCTTAGCAACATTCAATACGATCGTGCCGATCTCTCGCTCAACCAGCTCTCTGGTCACAGCCGCGCTGACGGCCGTACCGTATCCTTGCCCCCGGTGTGCCGGATCGGTGAACACATTGCCAATGGCCGCCACATCCATCATCTCAGAGAGTACATGGGTCCCGGCCATGGCCACCAAGCGATCCTCCAGCCAATAGCCAAAGAACACCCCGTGGGCCAGTTGATACTCGCTGAACGCGTCAGGCCTATCTGGATGATCCGCTGTGAGTGAGGTAATGGCGCTCAAATCCTCGGGACCCAGCGGGCGGCATTCTGTCTCTGAGGGCGGGGTAAATCGAGCCAGGTCCAGCGCCATCCGCCACATCTCCACTTCAAAATCTGGCTGGAGATATTGCATGAGTAGCGGCCGGTTCGGCGCTCGAACCATGAACTGCACTCGGCCGGGGGGTATCTCTTCGATGCGCTGGGCCAGGCTTTCGCTGGGGCCATGCAGAAAGAGCACCGGCGGCTCAAGGCCGATGTAATGCAATATCACCGCGTCCTCTTCAACGAGCCAGTTGGATCCTTCGGCGTAGTTCGGGTCAAGATCAGCCAGTGCGTATGCCGTCCAGAGACGATCCTGTTCGAGAATATTTCGCAGACGCTGGCGTTCCTGAGTGCCGATCACGCCAGCTTCTCGAGGTCCCCTTGATCATCAAAATTCTGTTGAAACCGCTCCTGAAAGGATGCGATCGAAAAGTGATGACCCTGGGGCCCTTGGTTCTCAAGGCAGAAGGAAGCGGCTACGGAACCCATTTGACCGCAGCGCTCGAGGGAGAAATCGTTGAGATAGCCACACAAAAACCCAGCCCGAAAAGCGTCACCGACGCCCGTGGGGTCCACAATCTCGGACGGCTCCACGGCGGGAATTTTGATGACGCCATCCTTCGCGTGTATTGAGGCGCCTTTCTCACCCTCCGTGATGACGACGAAGGCGCTGTTCTGCAGGATTTGGTCGATTGTCAGCCTGGTCTTATCGCGGATAAGCTCGAATTCGTAGTCATTGACGAAGAGCGCCTCGCAGCTGCGAATGCCGTCTTTCAACGGCGCTGCTTCCAGTCGGACGGTCTGCTGGCTCGGATCATACATATAAGGGATGCCAAGCTGGCGGCATTCCTCAATGCAGCTTTCCATTGCGCTGGGGTCGTTGGCCGAAACCATGACCAACTCCGGTTTTTCCGGCAGATTGTGAAGGCTGAGCTCGGCGGCCCTGGCCATTGCACCGGAGTAGAAGCTGGCAATTTGGGCGTTGGTCTCGTCCGTAGAAACAAAAAAGGAGGCGGTGTAAAGATCGGGATAGATTTTGATGGCCTCCGTGTTGACCCCGTGTTTCTCCAGCCACTGTTTGTAATCGTGGAAGTCCTTGCCGGCGCTGGCCATAATGGCTGGCTCTTGACCGAGGAGCGCCATGGTGTAACCGATGTTGGCGGCGATGCCGCCTCGCTGTTGAACCAGGCTGTCTACCAGAAAAGAGAGGCTCAGTCGTTCTAAGCGCTCAAGAAGAATGTGATCCTTGAATCTGCCGGGGAACGTCATCAGGTAATCAAAGGCGATGGAACCGGTTAGAACGATCCGCATGAATGTCGCTTTCCGTCCGTTGTTGGTGACGTCATCTTTGTAGTTTGCTACGCATGTCGAAACTTGGTCTCTCCGATGGCACATAAAAAGGCGCCCTCCAAGGAGAGCGCAAAGGCCAACCACAAACGAGTGTAGCATGAGCCAGCCGCACTGACAACAACCCAACCCACTCGTTGACAGGCTTCGTGGCGGCACTTATCATGGCCGCTATGAAGAGGCGGTGGATTTTACTCTTACCTGCGGCGCTGGCGGCGGCCGGACTCGCCTGCCAGCTGCCGACCTTGGCTGAGCTCAGCCCTACTTCGACGCCTACCATGACCGCCACGCCGACAGCGACGAGCACGCCCACACCGACGCCGACACCGCTCCCGGAGACCTATTTCGAAGAAGCGGAGCACGCGTTATTCGTGGGTGATTGGTCCGCTGCCATGGAAGCCTTCCAGCGTGCCGCCTCGCAAAGCGCGGACCCCGAGGTTCAAGGTGCAGCGCATCTCGGGATCGGATCCACCCATTTGCGGGCAGGGCGCAACCCGGAGGCGGAGCAGGCCCTGTCTGAGTATCTTGAAAGGTTCCCGGAGCACTCCCGCCGTGGGGAGGGGCACTTCCTTAGAGCAGTAGCCTATGAGCAGCAGGAACAAGCGGCGGATGCGCTGACGGATTACCGGCGGTATTTGGAGCTTCACCCTGACGCAATTGACTATTACGTCCAAGAGACGATCGGGGATTTGCTTCGCGACCTCGACCGGCCAGTGGACGCAGTCGATTCGTATCGGGCGGCGATCGCAGCCGAACCAATGGACGGGCCGATCAGCCTCGAAATTAAGATCGGTCTGGCGTATTACGAGGCGGAAGATTACGAGTCCGCACTCTCACAGTTTGATAGGGTTTTCGAGGCCGCTCAGGATGGTCCAACCAAGGCCACGGCCAATCTGCTCGCGGGTCGCACACTGGTGGAGATGGGTCAGAGTGAAGCCGCCTATGAGCGCTATCTTGATTCTGTCAATCGCTTTCCAACGGCATATGACAGCTATCTCGGCCTGATTGATCTGGTGGAAGCCGATGTACCGGTCGATTTGTTCCAGCGAGGGCTGGTGGATTACTACGCCGGTGCATATGAACCCGCCCTGCGGGCTTTTAATCGGGCGGAGCCCAATACACCCAGCGCTGAGCTTTACTATCTTCGCGGAATGACCCTGCGCTCCCTGGGCAACTATCCAGGCGCAGCCGCCGATTTCTCCGTCGTGATCAGCCAGTATCCGGAGTCGGAGCGCTGGGATGACGCGTGGTTTGAGCGAGCCCAGACGGAGTGGGTTTATCAAGACCAGTTGTCATCTGCGCTCGAGACCTACCTCGAATTCCAGCGGGCCGCACCCGAGCACTCCCGGGCAGCGGAGGCTCTTTACCAGGCGGGCCGGGTTGCGGAGCGAATGGATGAGCTGGACCAGGCAGCCGATATCTTTAAATCCTCGGCGGACCAGTACCCGGCGTCCAATTATGCATATTCTTCGGCCTTCTCTGCGGGTATTCTGCGCTATCGCCAGGATCAATTCGAGCTGGCTGCGGCCGCCTTCGAGCAAGCCGAAGGGATGACTGGAAGCAGCGAGGCCGCCTCTGGCGCGCGTTATTGGCTTGGGAAAACTTTTGCGGCGCGCGACCAGTTGAATGAAGCCAAAGCCATCTGGCAGATGGCAGCGGAGATGGATCCCACCGGCTATTATGCTGGGCGAGCGCAGGATCAGTTGACCGGCCTCGAGCCCTTTGAACCAACAGGGATCTTCAGCTTCAATGATGATCTCGAATCGCAGCGGTCCGAAGCCGAGACGTGGCTGCGGGAGCAGTTTGTCATCGATGGACCGGAGCCTCTGACCCAGCTCGACCCTGAACTCGCCGCCGACCCCAGGGCAATTCGAGGGGAAGCTTTCTGGCGATTGGGCTTATATGGGGAGGCGAAGGAACAATTCGAATCGCTCCGAGCTTCCCATGCGGAGGATGCCGAAGCCACTTATCGATTGATGCATAAGTTGCTTGATTTGGGGCTGTATCAACCGGCAATCTTCGCCGCTCGCAATGTGTTGGACCTGGCTGGTCTGGATGACGCCGGCACCCTGGAGGCCCCCCGCTACTTCAACACCATCCGCTTCGGTTCCTATTACGGCGATCTGATTGTGCCAGCGGCGGCCGAGCACGATCTGGATGCGCTGCTGGTGTTCTCCGTGGTGCGACAGGAGAGCCTGTTCGAGGGCTTCGCCACCTCTTATGCGGCGGCTCGGGGGCTGATGCAGGTGATCCCCGCCACGGGCCAGGAGATCGCAGACCAACTCGGCTGGCCGCCGGGCTACGAGACCATCGACCTGTACCGCCCGGTGGTCAGCGTTCGTTTTGGCTCCCACTATCTAGCCCAACAGCGGGATCGGTTCAATGGGGAAATGGTGGCGGCGCTCGCGGCCTATAAC
>JBKHKF010000120.1:0-7482 GCA_046537745.1 Anaerolineales bacterium
CCTTTCGCCCGATGGCGACGTAGCTCACGGTGGCGTCCTCACTGCGCATTCGCTCCAAAGCAAAGCGCAGGATGTTCGAATTGTAGGCACCCGCCAGACCGCGATCGCCCGTGATAACGACAGCCATCACGTTCTCAATTTGCTCCCGCGCCTCCAGCAACGGGTGCACCCAACCCCGGGCCGGCTGCACCGAGAGATGGCGCAGCACCTGCCAGGCTTTGGAGGCATAGGGCCTGGTTTCCCGAACGGCCGCCTCGGCTTTGCGCACGCGGCTGGCGCTGACAGCCTCCAGCGCGCGTGTAACCTGGGAGATGTTTTTGACGCTCCGGATTCGGAGCTTCATCTCACGGGCAGTTGCCATCCTTCGCGTATGTCCTTTCTAGCGATCCGGTTGTGCTATTCAGCGGTCCAGCCGCGGTTGAAGCCCTCGATTGCATCCCGCAGCTTGGCTTCCGTCTCTTCTGAAATCCGCTCCTCTTTGGCAATAGATTGGAGCAAATCGCCGTGGGAGGCGCGCATGTTGCGCAAATACGCCTCTTCCCAGGCGCGGATATCGTCCACCGGGATGCTGTCGATAAAGCCCTTGGTGGCGGCGTACAGGACCACGACCTCCTCCTCGGGCTCCAGCGGCTGGTACTGCGGCTGCTTCAGCACTTCCTGAAGGCGCTGTCCCCGCTTTAACTGCGCCTGTGTGGTTTTATCCAGATCGGAGCCGAATTGGGCGAAGGCCGCCACCTCTCGGTAGGAGGCCATGTCCAAGCGCAGACCGCCGGCGACCTGTCGAAAGGCCTTAGTCTGGGCGTCTCCGCCTACTCGGGATACGGACAATCCGACGTTGATCGCCGGGCGAATGCCGGCGTTGAACAACTCATTCTCCAGATAGATCTGACCGTCGGTGATAGAAATGACGTTGGTGGGAACGTAGGCGGATACGTCGCCCAACTGCGTCTCAATAATCGGCAGCGCGGTCAACGACCCGCCGCTGCCCTTCACCTTGGCCAGCTTGTGGCCCTCCCTGTCGGCCAGCTCATCCAGAGCCTCTTCAGCCTGGGCCATCGCCAATGGACCTTCGTACACATCATCGTTCACCGCGTCCTGCGGCTCGGCCAAACCCTCAAAATCCTTGGGGACCAGCACAAACCGATCCTCCAGGCGAACCGCACGCTCCAGCAGGCGGCTGTGCAAATAAAAGACATCGCCCGGATACGCCTCACGGCCCGGTGGACGCCGCAACAGCAGCGAAACCTGGCGGTAGGCCCAGGCGTGCTTGGTCAGGTCATCGTAAACGATCAGGGCATCGCGACCGGTTTCGGCAAAGTACTCGCCCATGGCGCAGCCGGCATATGGGGCAATGTACTGCAGCGCGGCCGGCTCGTCGGCCGCTGCCACCACAACCAGCGTGTGATCCATGGCACCGTTCTCTTCGAGAATCGCGACCGTTCGGGCGACGGAGGCGCGCTTCTGCCCCACGGCAACATAAATGCAGAACAGGTCTTTGCCCTTTTGGTTGATGATGGTGTCGATGGCAATGGCCGTCTTCCCTGTCTGGCGATCGCCGATGATCAGCTCCCGCTGACCCCGACCGATGGGGATCATAGCATCGATAGACTTGATGCCGGTCACAACCGGCGTATCCACGTCCTTGCGCTCCACCACGCCAGGCGCGATTCGATCGACCGGCCGGAATTCCTCGCTGGAAACCGGACCTTTGCCGTCGATGGGCTCGCCCAAAGCGTTGACCACTCGTCCGATCAGTTCATCCCCCACCGGCACCGACGCGATGCGGCCGGTGCCGTAGACCGGCATCCCCTCCTCAATACCGGAGAAATTGCCCATGATAATGACGCCGACGTTGTCGGCTTCGAGGTTGAAGGCGATACCCATAATACCGTTCTCAAAACGAACCAATTCCTGCGAACGGATCTCAGCCAGGCCGCTGACGCGCGCAATTCCGTCGCCTGCTTCAAGAACGGAGCCAAACTGCCGCATCTCGACATCAGACGAGAAGTCTTCAATTTGTTTTTGCAGGTCGGTGGAGAGGTCCTTGAGCATATCCGACATAGTTCCTCCAGGCCGGTGAAGTTGAAAATATTAAATCAAATGAAGTCTATCTATCTGCATGCGAAACTCGACACCCGCTGAGCATGTTAACAAGCATGGTTACGGGGTGAATTTCCTTCTCCCTGGCTTTCGCCGCGAGCGGGTGAAGTGTACCCAAGGCAGATTGTTTTGTCCACCCGTTCACAAACTGAGACGCTAATCTTGCTCTACGTCGCCCCGCTTACGGCCTCGGCCCAGCTGGACAGACCGTTCATAGGCTGCCCAGATCGCCCGGGATAGCGCGGTCCTGAAGCCCGCCTTCTCCAAATAATAAAGCGCCGCAGCCGAGGTGCCACCCGGCGATGTGACCTGATTGCGCAGGCGCGCCATGTGCCGTGGCGAGTGTTCATAATAGGCAACAGAGCCGCGCACGGTCTGCACCACCAACTGCTCCGCGATCCGGCGAGGGAAACCGAGATGAACGCCTGCATCCACCATCGCTTCCATAAAGAGATACACGTAGGCTGGACCCGTACCGGACAACGCCGTGGCCATGTCCAGGTAATCTTCATCCTCCACATGCAGTTCCTGGCCAAAAGCCGCCAGTATCTCGGCCGCTTGCTCCCGCTGCTCTTCGCTTACCTCCGAGGTGGTGGTCCAGACCGTAATCCCCTCCCCCACTTGAGCCGGCGTGTTCGGCATCGCCCGGACGACGGAGGGATGCACCAGGCCTTCCGTCAACGTCGTAAGGGTGGTGCCAGCAATAATCGACAGCACCATTGCGCCTGCCGGAATCCTGCCTGATAGCTCAGCCTGAACCTCTTTTAGGCTTTGGGGCTTGACGGCCAACACCACAACATCGACATTCTCGATGGCTTCAAGGTTATTGGTGGTGGTTTGGACCTCATACTCCTCGGCCAGCAGCTCCAGACGCCCCGGTCGTGGGCCGCTCAAGGTGATTGCCCCCGCAGGCATAACCTGCTTTTGCAGCAGGCCATTGACCATCGCTTCCGCCATCATGCCGGGACCAATAAAGGTAATCTTGCGGTCGTTTAGCATTGCGTCCATCAACCCTTCAGTTAGCTTTTCTCAAAGGGGACATTGAAGCGGTCTCGTCCCCTTAAGGCCCAGCGAAATAGCGCAGCGCGAGCCGGACTCGCTCTTCGATGTCCTCTGGCGCTTCCTCGGGGATCGATTGCACAGCCGATTGAGCCTCCACCAGGTTGTAGCCTAAGCCAGTGAGCACCGAAACAACCTCGGAATCGAGCTCCGAAGGTGGTTCAACCTCGAAGCCAGCCTCACCCAGCTTGTCCTTGAGGTCAAAGACAATTTTCTCACCGGTCTTGCGACCGATGCCAGGGACCTTCGTCAGCATCTCAGGCTGGTCATGCGCCACCGATCGGCGGATAGCTTCCGGAGAGAGATGGGCGAGTGTGGCCAGCGCCAGCCGTGGACCAACACCATTGACCCCCATCAGCAGCTCAAATAGCCGCCGACCCTCCGCATCGCCGAAGCCGTACAGATCCAACGCATCCTCGCGGACCACCATGTGTGTGAACAGAAATATGTTCTCACCAATCCGGGGCGGCTTGGCCAACCGTGCCAGCGGGACGGAAACTGCCAGACCGACGCCGCCGACTTCAACCACCAACCGGTCCTCGGCCAGGCTTTGCACCTTACCCTGCAATGTTGTGATCATTGAGCCCCCTCGATCCGCCGCTGGGTCCGGCTCGACTGCAGGTGGCAAATCGCCACTGCCAGGGCATCGGCGGCATCGTCCGGACTTGGCTGCTCCTCCATGTGCAACAGCCGCTGGACCATGAGCTGAATCTGCCGTTTGTCCGCACCGCCATAGCCCGCCACAGCTTGTTTAATTTCCATCGGGGTGTATTCGCCAACTGGCACCTGCGCCTCCGCCAACGCCAGCATGGCTACGCCTCGGGCCTGGCCGACGCTGAGCGCGCTGGTCACGTTGCGTTGAAAGAAAAGTTTCTCCACCGCGCTGGTGCGGGGTTGGTGTTCCGAAATCACCTCCTCCAGAGCCTGGTAAAGCTGAATCAGCCGTTCCGGCATGTCAGATTTGGAAGAGGTTCGGATGACACCGTAATCGATCAGATGCAGGCTGGCGTCCGGCTCCATCCGGACGAGGCCATAGCCGGTTGTGGCGGTGCCGGGATCGATGCCAATGGCCAGGACGCTTTCAAACTCTACCAAGGGTCAGGCAGTTTCCAGCATCCGAATGGCCTCTTCACTGACCTCCAGATTGGAGTACACAGCGCGGACATCGTCCATGTCTTCAATTTTATCGATGACCCGCATCGCCTTGAGCGTTTCCTCCTGGGAAAGCGGGAGCGGGCTGTCGGCAATCCACTCCAACCGAGCTTCGTCTGGTTTGATACCGACAGCCTTGAGCTCGTCATTAATCACCTTGAATTGTTCAACCGGTCCAATGATCTCCACGTCCCCATCGAAGGTGACATCATCGGCGCCCGCCTCGGCGGCCACCTCGAAAATGCGATCAGGGTCATGATCTGCCAATGAAAAGGCAAAATAGGCCGCCCGATGAAACTGCCAGGCGACCGAGCCCGCCTCCCCCATGCTGCCGCCGTGATCGTTCAGGATATGACGAAGATCCGCCACAGTACGGTTGCGGTTATCGGTGATCACTTCAATCATCAGTGCCACGCCGTGGGGACCGTAACCTTCGTAGGTGATCTGCTCCAATTCATCGGCTGATTTATCCTCGCCGGTGCCGCGCTTGATTGCCCGTTCGATGTTGTCCTTGGGCATATTTTCTTCTTTGGCGCGGTCGATGGCCAGCCGAAGCGAGAAATTGACCTCGGGATCACCGCCGCCCTCACGGGCGGCAACTGCAATTTCTCGCGCCAGCCGGGTGAAGATTTGGCCCCGCTTGGCGTCATTGGCGGCTTTCTTGCGCTTGATGGTGGACCATTTTGAATGTCCAGACATGGAGGTACCTCTCGCCGTCCGTGCGGGCAAAGCAATTGTGAGCGCCAGAGCTTAGAAGCCCTGCCGCCGCGGAGCAATTATAGCACCCCGAACACATGGATTTCAGCTGGAAAAGACTGTTGAAGGCTTCGTCAGCCAGACCCTTTGAGGAGCTCACGCAGCTGGCGGACGGTTTCGAGACTCTTACCGCGCCAGTGGTTATTGGCAAAGGCCAGCGTTACTTCTGTGCTGCGTTCAAGCTGCTCGAGTTTAGGCACCCACTCCTGCAGTTCCTCTTTCGAATAGCTGTAATCGTAGCGCTCCCAGGCTTCGTCGTGGTTCCACCATTTTTCGGCATTTCGACCATGGAAGCGCACGTAGCCAACCCGGCCGGTGGCCTTCACAATAGGGGGCATCAGATTGCTGAAGCGCGGCTGATCGACAGCACAATAGCCGAACTCAAGATCGCTCAGCAGCTGAAAGGTCTCATCCTGAACCCACTCCCTGTTTCGGAATTCCACAACCACCTCGAAGTCCCGCATGCCATCACGCAATTCACGCAAATAGTCTCTGTTCTCGTCATTGGCATGGAATGAATAAGGAAACTGAGCCAGCACACAGGCGAGTTTGCCAGATTCCGCCAAAGGGTCAAGGCCGGACCGGAACGCGTCGAAATCAGGTTCGTCCCGCTCGTGGGTGATCGAACGGTGAGCTTTCACCGCGAAGCGGAAACCATCAGGAGTTCGAGCCGCCCACCCTTCGACCATCCGGGTTGCCGGCAGCCGATAGTAGGTGACGTTGACTTCCAATGCGTCCACCTGGTCGGCCAGGAAGGGCAGCCAGGCGCCTTTCGAAAGATTCTCAGGATACACCGGGCCCACCCAATCCTGATACGACCAGCCCGAGGTTCCAAGGTAAATCATGGAATGATCACCCCCGCCGCCTCAAGACGGCTTCCTTTCAGGTCCTGCAGCGCCACGTTAATCTTTTCCAGCGGGTAAGACCGTGTGGTGGGTTCAATGGGGATCTCGGCCGCCAGATCGAGAAACTCCCTGCCGTCCTGGCGTGTCAAATTGGTGACGCTCCGCAGCGTGCGCTCCTGATAGATCCGCTGGTATTTCATTTCTGGAATGGGGGACATGTGAATCGCGTTGATGGCCAGCGTCCCGCCCGGCCGTATTTTTTCCAGGATCGTCGGCACCAGGTGACCCGCCGGCGCAAATATGATCGCCCGGTCGAGATCCGCCGGAGCCTGATCCTCGGACCCACCAACCCAGGCCGCGCCGAGCTCCCTGGCTAAACGGCGGTGATTCTCACTCCGTGTGAACACGTAGACTTCACAACCCCAGTGATGTGCCACCTGAATGGCCAAATGTGCGCTGGCACCAAAGCCCACCAGGCCAAGCCGCTCTCCCGGCGCCACCTCCGATAGCCTGAGGGAACGGTAGCCGATGATGCCGGCGCACAGCAGCGGCGCTGCAGGCTCATCATCGATAGCATCAGGCAGCTCCAGCACAAATTCAGCCTTGGCCACCATGTATTCGGCAAAACCGCCGTCGGCGTGCAGCCCGGTGAACCGCGCATTCAGACACAAGTTCTCCAGACCTTGCTGGCAGTAGCGACAGGTCTGATCGGCCTGAAACAGCCACGGCACGCCGGCCCGATCGCCTATCTGCCAACCCTCCACCTTTGTCCCCAGTTCGACCACCTCGCCCACCACTTGATGGCCAGGCGTCACCGGATAGCCGGACGCTTCGACCTCCCCCTCAGCAATGTGCAAGTCTGTGTGGCAGAGACCACAGAGCCGGACCTTGAGAAGGATCTCATCAAGGTCGGGCTCTGGTCTGGGAATATCTTCTATCTGTAATGGATGTTGGCTGATGTCCGCCGGCTCGTGCAGCCGAGCAGCCCGCATGAGATCCCTCCGGCCTCGATTACTCGTCCCCGGCGATGAAATCCTCGACCTTCCGGCGGGCCTCCGTATCCTCATACTGCTCTGGTGGGCTCTTCATGAAGTAGGAAGAGGCTGCCAGCAGCGGTCCGCCGATTCCGCGGTCCATGGCCAGCTTGGCGCAGCGAACAGCATCGATAACCACGCCGGCTGAGTTGGGGGAATCCCAGACCTCAAGCTTAAGCTCGATGTTCAGCGGCACATCACCGAAGGACCGGCCCTCCATGCGGATGTGAGCCCATTTGCGGTCCGTAAGCCACGGGACGTAGTCGCTGGGTCCAACGTGGATGTCCTCGGGAGCCATCTCATAAGGCAGCAAGCTCGTGACCGCATTTGTTTTGGAAATCTTCTTGGATTCCAATCGCTCCCGTTCGAGCATATTGTAGAAATCGGTATTGCCGCCAAAGTTCAGCTGGTAGGAATGCTCAAGGCGGACCCCGCGCGCATTGAACAGGCTCGCCAACGCGCGGTGCGTGATGGTGGCGCCAACCTGGCTCTTGATGTCATCGCCGACGATCGGCAGGTTCCGCTCCTGGAAGCGC
>JBKHKF010000121.1:0-7468 GCA_046537745.1 Anaerolineales bacterium
ACCGAGAGCTGCCTCGGGGAGCAGTTCCCTCAAGCCCGAAATCAACTGGCGCAGCCATCGGCTGTACTCAACACCCGAACGCCAGCTCCGATTCCAGCCCTCCAGCTGCAAATTCGGCGCTGCGCCTAGCTCAAAGTGCCGGACTCCCGCCTGATAGTGCGACAACGCCTGGCTCTGAACCGCCTGTAGATAGTCCTTCGGAGCCAAGGCTCCCGCGCTCAAATCAGCTGAAAGCCTCGTAACAATAAATAAATTGGGCTTGGTTGAGCGCAGGGACCTGATGGACTCCTCGGGCTCCTCGCCTTGCAGCTTCACCGCTTCGAACCCGGCATGCTGGATGACCTGGAGATCCTGCTGGGTCAAGGGCTCGCCCAGCCGCCCGTGAACCCCGATCAAACAACGCCCGGCAGCCCAGGACGGCGCTGCTGAGACCGTCTTTCCGCTGGACTCCGGCCAGACCATAAACGGGGTTGGATCGATGACATCCTTCGGGTATTTAGTTTCCTTGCGAGCTGTTGCACCATCCTGCTTCAACGTCAAGTGCAGATGGGCGGCTGTTGAAGCTCCGGTGGAATCTGCTTTCCCCAGAACCTGGCCGGCCTCCAATTGCTGACCTTCGGCAACCAGTGCTTTCGCGAGGTGACCGTAGACCGTTCGATACCCATCCTTATGCCGAACGCGGACGTGGATTCCGTAAGCGTGGGAGTTCGGATTGGTGTGCACCCTGTAAACGGTTCCCTGGGCGCAACTATACACATCGGTATAAGGGAGCGCGCGGATATCCAATCCTTCATGGCCCGGCATGCCGAACCGCGTGTAGATATGCGGGTTGGCCCCGAATTTTTGCGTAATGATCGGATACTGCGTTGGCCAAAGCAGATAAAATGGCTTCTGGCGCTGGCCATAGCGATCATCAGCCTGCAGCCGTTTGCGGAGAATGCTTTCCAACTCCGCCGGCGAGTCCGCCGGGATCGCATCCACACGGACCCCCTGATGATGATCATCAAACCACTGGATTAAATCACCATACTCTGCCTTGAGTCGCTCAGAAATCGGTAATGTGATCACCTGCATCGGCGCCATATACCGTCCGGCCGTCTCGCGATCGGAGGTCAGATTGGCGCCGTAGGACATTACGTACTCTTTACAAGCGCGAACCCAGGACCAATAATCGCGCTCCGGCAGCAGAATGATCTGGAAGTCCATGGAATTCCCTTCTCAATTGAAGCCGAATCCCTTCGCCTTCATGGAAATATAACGGCCCTGCCCGATCACCAGATGATCAAGCACCTCGATATCAAGGAGCTTGCCAGCCTCGACGATCGCCTTCGTCACAGCGACGTCCTCCGGGCTCGGGGTTGGATCACCGCTAGGGTGATTGTGAGCAACGATAATGGCGGCCGCATTAATGCGGACCGCGTCACGAAATACCTCGGCTATTCGGATCCAGGAGGAATTCAGCGAGCCCTTGTACACCTCCGCCATTTTCTGCAGCCGATTGCGGGTGTCCAAGCAGAGCACGCGAAGATGCTCCCGCTCCAATCCACCCATCTCATAAAGGAGCAGCCCAGCTGCATCCTCCGGCGATTGAATCGTGGGCTTTTCCTCGGGAGTTGCCACGGCAATTCGCCGGCCAAGCTCGATTGCCGCTTTTACTTGAGCCGCTTTCGCAGGACCCAGGCCACGGAACTGGCGGAGCCCATCATAACTCAGTCGCTGCAGTCCACTTAGGCCACCCGCCTCTTGCAGGATTCGCTGGGCGAGCTGTACTGCGTTCAGACCTTCGATGCCCGATCCAAGCAAAATTGCAACGAGTTCGCTGGTACTTAATGAGCGCTCGCCCAGTTGAGCTAATCGCTCTCGAGGTCGCTCGAGGCTGGACATATCGGTGATGCGATACCTGCCTTGGGTATCCCCCATGCGGCTCCCCCTTATTCCATAACCCGGCGCATCCGCGGCCAATATACAACACGGATGACAGGCCGTCAACGCGGCTCAAAAGTTGCATCATGGATTCTGGATGCTATAATCTCGGCCATCAGTCAGGAGGTTTGCACATGCCCCCAGGCATTGAATTGAACACCATGGGAAATCTGTTCCTTTATCTGACCGCGTTCCTGGGTGCATTTGTCGCAGCTCTTTGGCTGAGCTTAATTTTCTGGGCCTATCGCGACGTCAAGAAGCGAACGGATGATCGACTCGCACATATTTTGGCCGCCGTGGTTGTTGCCTTGCTGGGGCCACCGGGATTGGTGATTTATCTCATCCTCCGACCAACAGACACCCTTGACGAGGCGTATCAGCAGGCCCTCGAGGAAGAAGCATTGCTCTCCGAAATAGAAAACCGCAGCCACTGTCCTGGCTGCGGTGCCCGGGTTGAATCCGATTGGCAAATTTGCCCCCAATGTCAGACCCGATTGCGCAAGGCCTGCAGCCACTGCGGCGAGCTGATGGAGCTAACCTGGCAAATCTGCCCGCACTGCGCCTCCCCCGTTCCTGACGCCACGCAGCAAGCGAAGCTTCAAGGCGGCGAAGCCATATAAGCTTACTCTGCGCCAAACGGCATCCAACCAGCGTACTCAGCCCGAAGGCCAAGCTCCTCCTCGATCCGGAGCAGCTGATTAAATTTAGCAACCCGGTCGGAGCGCGCCGGTGCGCCCGTCTTGATTTGCCCCATATTGAATGCGACCGAGATATCTGCGATGGTGGTGTCCTCTGTTTCACCTGATCGATGGGAAGTCACCGCATTCCATCCCGCCCGCTGGCAAAGCTGAACTGCCTCAATGGTTTCAGTTAGCGAGCCGATCTGATTTAGCTTGACCAGCAGCGCGTTGCAGGCATCTTCATCGATCCCGCGCTGCACACGTTCAGTATTCGTCACCAATAAATCGTCACCTACGATTTGAAGCCTATCTCCTAACTTCTCTGTCATCAGCGCCCAAGATTCCCAATCGTCCTCGGCAAGGCCATCCTCAATGGATACGATCGGATATTTTTCGACCCAATCCTCCCAGAAGCTAACCATTTCCTCGCCGGTGAGTTTGCGCCCCTCTTTTCGCAGTCGATAGACCTTCTCCTCGACGTCGTACAGTTCGGTAGCCGCCGGATCCAGCGCGATGGCAATATCGGAACCCGCTTCATAACCAGCAGCCTCTATTGCCTCCAGGATGAGTTCGATAGCTTCCTCGTTGTTGCTCAAGGCCGGTGCATAGCCGCCCTCATCACCAACCAGTGTGCCATGGCCCCGATCTTTCAGCACTCGAGCGAGTTGGTGGTAGATTTCTGTTCCCCAGCGCAGTCCCTCGCGAAAACTGCTTGCTCCCAGCGGCATCACCATAAATTCCTGAAAATCCGTGGATTGCCAATCGGTATGCTCTCCCCCGTTCAGGATGTTCATCATAGGAGAGGGAAGCAAATGCGCCTGTACGCCTCCCAAATAGCGGTACAAGGGAAGCCCAACGCTGGCTGAAGCTGCTTTGGCCACGGCCAGGCTCGTGCCCAGAATTGCATTCGCGCCGAGGCGGCTTTTATTTTCTGTGCCATCAAGCTCGAGCAGGAGCCGATCGATTCCCCGCTGCGCCAGCGCGCTGTGGCCTTCCAGCGCAGGCATGATCTCCCGATTCACGTTTTCCACAGCCTGCAGCACGCCTTTGCCGCGATAACGATCCTCATCCCCGTCCCGCAACTCCAGCGCCTCGTGCACGCCGGTGGAAGCGCCTGAGGGAACAATGGCTCGCCCGTAACTTCCATCCTTCAGCGTTGTTTCAACTTCTACGGTAGGATTTCCGCGTGAATCAAGGACCTCGCGAGCGGTAACGTTTACAATGGTGGCATTCGTCATGGTTGAAGCCTCCTTGATAATCTGGATACATAATTATAAACAGCCAACAGGTATTGGGACCATTTATGGGAGAAGAACAAACAACGGATCCACGAGAGAGGCGACGCTACTACGACTACTACACACCCACCCGCGCTG
Organism: Anaerolineales bacterium; assembly: GCA_046537745.1. Taxonomy (GTDB): domain Bacteria; phylum Chloroflexota; class Anaerolineae; order Anaerolineales; family E44-bin32; genus DASWJQ01. The sequence goes on from JBKHKF010000121.1 coordinate 3,980, forward strand.
TCGCCATGTTCATCATTCGGCTTTTCAGTCCAGTAATATATGACCTTGATGTAAGCGGTGCGAATAACTGCCCGATGGAGGGCGGTGTCATCCTGGCTGCAAACCACGTCAACATTCTCGATGTGTTTCCTCTCCAGTTGGCCGTACCGAGGCCAATTTTCTTCATGGCAAAGGAAGAGCTGCACCGCAATCGGGCCCTAGACCCCCTGCTGCGCCGCCTGGGAAGCTTCCCGGTCAAGCGCGGGCGCTATGATGATTGGGCGCTCGACTACGCCAGGCAGCTGTTGGATAAGGAGCGCTTGCTGGGAATGTTTCCCGAGGGAACTCGCACGCACGGCCACGGACTGGCGCCCGGAAAAACTGGTGCAGCCCGCCTTTCTATTCAAACGGGCTGCCCACTGCTGCCAGCCGGCATCTCCGGCATCGAGCAGGGCCTTGGCATCGGAAAAAATAAGATGCGGATCACAATCCGTATTGGCTCGACGCTGCGCGCTCGACAGGGAGAAGGTCCGGTCGAGCTGACCGATCGCTTGATGTACAATATCGCGTCTCTACTGCCCAAGGACCTTCGCGGGGCCTATACCAGCGCACCCACCTGGCTGCCTGAGCTTCAACGAATCCTCGATAGCGCAGCATGAACCAAGCACCCTTGCCTGCATGATAGAATCGCCCCATGCCTGACGAACTTATCTACCTGGATCATGCCGCCACGACACCCGTCGATCCTCGGGTCCGTGAGGCCATGCATGAATACTTTGCCGATGAATTCGGAAATCCCTCTTCGGTTCACCGATTTGGCCAACGCGCCGACGCGGCCGTCGAGGCCAGCCGTCAGCGCATCGCTTCAATCCTGAACTGCTCGCCCCAAGAAATTATCTTCACAGGCTGCGGATCCGAGAGTGATAATCTGGCGCTTCGAGGCGCTGCTCTCGCCGCCCGTATGAAGCAGGGCAAGAATCATCTGGTGGTTTCTGCTGTGGAGCACGATGCCGTTCTCAGGACCGCCGAGCAATTGCGGGACCATTATGATTTCAAGCTGGACATCATCCCCGTGAATGCCACAGGCATGGTCCAACCTGAGCAGCTGGAAAAATCCATCCGCTCCGAGACGGCCGTCGTTTCGATTATTTATGCAAACAACGAGATCGGCACCATCAACCCCATCCAGGAGATTGCCGCCCTTTGCAGGCAGCGCGGTGTCCTTTTTCACACCGATGCAGTGCAGGCGGCCAGCCAACTGCCGCTGGATGTGACTGATCTAGGTGTCGATTTGCTTTCCCTTGGCGCGCATAAATTCTATGGTCCAAAGGGAGTTGGTGTTCTATATCGACGATCCGGCGTGCCGCTCGAGCCAATTCTCACCGGCGGCGGTCAGGAGCATGGCTTGCGCGCCGGCACCCATAATGTCGCCTATATCGTCGGCATGGCCGCCGCCCTGGCGATCACAGAGCAGGAACGGGATCAGCACAATGCCAGGTTCGCGCGTCTGCGCGACCTGCTGCTAGAGGAGATCCCCCGGCGGATTGGTGGGACCCATCTCACCGGCCATCCAACCCAACGCCTGTCCAATCACGCCTCTTTCGCCTTTGAGGGTGTCGATGGAAATGCCATGCTGGCAGCCCTGGACCTGGCCGGTTTTGCTTGCTCATCCGGTTCCGCCTGCAAGACCGGTGATCCCGAGCCTTCGAACGTACTGCTCGCTCTCGGCCTATCGAGTGAACTGGCGCTCGGCTCATTGCGCATCACCGTCGGCCGGAACACGACGGAGGTGCAGATTGAGCAGCTGCTGGCGTCACTTCCGGAGATTGTGGAGCGGATGCGGGCGGCGCAGGCGGTGCCTTCATGACCCGGAGAATTGCCGTCGCCATGAGTGGTGGCGTGGACAGTTCCGTGGCCGCCGCCCGTCTTGTTGAGGCCGGTGAAGACATCTTTGGGATCATGCTCCGGCTATGGAGCGGTGGCCCCTCCGGCACCAATCGCTGTTGTTCGCCTGCCGATATGGCGCGTGCCCGTCAGGTTGCCGCCAATCTGGATATCCTCTTTTATGCCCAGGATGTCCAGGATACCTTCAAGGCGTTGGTCGTCGATTTCTTTATCGATGGCTACCAGGAGGGGCTCACACCCAACCCCTGTGTTGAATGCAATCGCCACATCCGTTGGGATTTCTTACTGAAGCGCGCCCTGGCCCTCGGCGCCACCCATTTGGCCACCGGCCATTACGCACGGGTCATCAAGAATGATGATCGCTATGAATTACATCGAGCGATCGACCACTCAAAAGATCAATCCTATGTCCTCAGCGTGCTGGGGCAACACCAGCTTGAGCGTGCAGTCTTCCCGCTTGGAGAAATGACCAAGGATCGGGTGCGCGAATATGCCCGCCAGCACGACCTCGTCGTCGCTGACCGGGCGGACAGCCAGGATCTGTGCTTCATCGGTGACGTCGATTATCGCGATTTTTTGGAGCACCAGCAGGTGAAGCTGCCGCCCCCCGGGCCAATCACCAATCAAGAAGGTGATATTCTGGGCGAGCATAAGGGCCTCGCTTTCTACACAATTGGTCAGCGCAAAGGAATTGGCATCGCCGCGCCGCATCCGCTTTATGTACTGGCCAAAGACATGGAGAACAACCGACTAATCGTCGGACCCCGCGAGGCGCTGGGAAGTCGAACCTTTGAGGTCGCTCGTGTCAATTGGGTGGGCGACAGGCCAGACTCTCCAATCGAAGCCAACGTTCGCATTCGTTACAAGACCCGAGAGGTGAAATGCTTCATCACTCCTCATGGAGATCAAGCCGCGTCTGTCGAACTCGAAACAGAGCTGCCGGACATCACACCCGGGCAAGCTGCCGTCTTCTATCAGAACGACAACTGCCTCGGCGGCGGGATTATTCAATCATGAACCTTCCGGCAATATTGTTTGGGGGAATCTTGGCCAGCACGATCGGCTTGCTTTTTCACCTTATCCGTGGCGGCTCGGTCCGCCGCATGATGTTGTATCTGATTACCGGATGGATTGGGTTCACAGTGGGGCATCAGCTCGGCACAATGACTGGTACCACGCTGCTCCGTATTGGCGCCATCAATTTTCTGACCGCCGCCCTGGGCGCCCTGCTTTCATTAATTCTCCTGGAGATATTAGCGCCCGCCTCTTCTTTTAAGGAAGGGATCGGGCCCGGCGGGCCGCAGGAGCCGCTCGGCCGCCGCTGAGCCGGCAATCGTCAAACATAATGAAAAAGTACCTGCTTGCAGTCTCAATTTTCCTGGCGCTCATCCTGAATAGCTGCGGCCCCCAAGGGAGTGCCACCAAAAGCCAAGATCCGACCATCCCCGCTGACACTCCCACGGCCAGCCCGATACCGCCGACATCAACGCCAGAGCCCGAGATTGTGTACCTGCACCTCACGGAAGCTGCGGCGGTGCTCTCAACGGACGACCTTTTCGATGGGCTGAACAGGCTGTCCAAAGAAAGCGGTCTTGAACTCAGACA
>JBKHKF010000122.1:0-7460 GCA_046537745.1 Anaerolineales bacterium
CGCCCGACTGGTGGACGCGCTGCAGAGGGCTTACGATGAGCTGGGTAAGCTGGATCGGCTGAAAAGCGAGTTCATTTCCATCGCCTCCCACGAACTCCGAACGCCGCTTGCATTGATCCTTGGTTACGCGACTATGCTCAAGGAAGACGCCGGGGAAGAGGCCTCCCAACACGTCACCGCAGTGCTCAACTCGGCCATCCGGATGCGCTCGCTGATCGAAGATATGACCAATCTCAACCTGCTCCGGGTGGGCTCGGCGGAAATGAATTTTGAAGTGCAGCCGTTGCAGTCGGTCGCCCGAGCCGCCCATGAGGAGGTGAGGGAGACGATTCAAGCCAAGGGTCAGGATCTGCGGATCGATCTCTGTGACGAGACAATCATGGCCAACGTGGACGGCCCTAAGCTGTCCATGGCGCTGACGAATCTGCTCAACAATGCGCTGCGCTTCACCCCAAGCAACGGCCATATCGAACTTCGGTTGATAAAGGAAGGCGGCGAGGCCTGGTTTCAGGTGGCGGACACCGGTATGGGCATTGCGCCGGAGGAAATTAGCCGGATTTTCCAGCCCTTTTATCAGGTGGAGGACCACATGGCCCGTCGCCATGAAGGCATGGGCCTGGGCTTGGCCATCGTTCGTGGCGTGGCCGACGCGCATGGCGGACGGGCCTGGGCGGAGAGCCCAGGATCAGGCCAGGGAACCACCTTCACCATCGCTCTCCCAATTGAGGATTGAGCTGCAGCGGGGATGGGGACCGATATCCGGCTTCTATCGCCCCTGCCCAGCCAGCATCACTAAACCGTCGGTATCGCCATTCGCTCCTACCACTGTGCAAAGATCAGTTCGGATTTCAACTCCTTCAACTCGTTTGGCCCAATCGACTGAAGACAGGCTCCCAATAGGCGTCATGAATCGGATCCCAGCAATCGTTGTGCAGCAGCCCATCGAGCAGAGCGAGCTCCACGTTCTCGCCGCCGGCTGATTCCAGCTTGTGCGCGTGATGGACGGGCGCGAGCTCATCGTCTCGACTGTGGACGATGGTGACAGGCGTTTGATGAACCTGAGTGAGCAGGTCCTCATTGTTTCCATCATCGGGCAGCAGCAACGGCATCACCCAATCCGGAAACGGCATGTTGTCGGAGGCGATCTGCCGAAGAGAAGCGAAGGGACCAACAAGAAAGGCGCTGTCAAGCTCGGCCTGCACCTCAGGCAGGATCATCATCAGCCGAAGGGTCCCTGCTGAAAAACCCCAAAGGTATTTAGGCTGATCCCCCACCAGGGATGTGAACAGCTCATATGCGGCTCGAGAGTCACGGCGGAAGCTGCTGGCCGAGGGCTGGCCAATCGAGCGGCCGTTGCCGCCGTAATCGAAGACAAAACTCCCGTACCCGTGATCGAAGAGATATTTCTGCACATGACCTAATTCACCGATCACATCGTCGCCGCCCTGAAACAGCAGAAAAGATGGTGCCCCTGGATCCTCGGCCGGCGGTTCGACATACCATGCCTGGAGACGATGATCTCCGGACTGGATCCAATGTTCCTGATAGCTCAAACCGTGGGCCGCTGGCGTTCCGCCCTCCGCCGGCTTCCCCCGGTAGATCTGAGAGCGAACATATCGAGTCAATAGCAACCTTGGAAGCAGCAACAGCCCGCCAAGGACAAGTAGCGATCCCAGGATCCAGAACAAACTTCCTTCTGCATTCATCGGTCACCTCACTTCATGATGCTTGGAAAGTAAATGTAGCGATCCGCCAGGTCAGGCCATAAAGCCCGGGGCGCGCAAGTTTTCAAGCGTGCTGGATATTCTTAGTGCCTTAGCGATCGAAAGAGACCGCAGTTCAGGCACTAGGCTTTCATAGCCATTTCATCCCCTGACGGAATGCGCAGAATGATAAAGCCCGCAATAAGCAGGGCGGCGGCTGCGCCTGCGAATACGAACCCATACCCAGTGAAAAGGGAATTGGTTGCGCGGTTCAACGGATCGATGACAAGCCCGCCAATGCCGCGAGCGAACGCGCTGGCGCCGGCGCTGGCGATGTTTGCGACACCCAAGTAGCGAGCGGCCTCCTCCGGCGGAACAAGATCGGTGACCATGGCCCAGCTTCCGCTTAGGAATACGCCGGTGCCGATTCCCAAGAAACCAGCGCCAGCGGTCAAACCGGTCGGCGAGTGGAGCAGCATCAGAAGCAGGACACCAGCTGCCGCCAGAATGCATGCCCCCGTGATCAGGGTGCGCCGGCCAATTCGGTCTGTCAGCCAACCCGAGGGGATCGCGAAGACCAATACCGCCAACCCCAATACTACGCCGAGCTGCGCCACCAACCGTTGGGCCGCCGGCTCTGGCAGGCCATGAACATCGATGATGAAAAAGAGGAGAAATGTATTGATTGCAATGACGGCGCCCCAGAACAGCATTCGATTGGCAAACCAGATGCTGAAGCCGGGATGATGACGCCAATCAATCTTGAAAGCGCTCAACCAGGAAGGAGCCTTTGCCGACCGCTGGATCGGATTGACACGGCCGGGGCTGGTGCCGCTTATAAGAGTGACCAGAAGCGCGCCGGCAAAGGCGGTGGCAGCGACACTGGCCGCGCCGACAATCTGGCCCTGCGCCACCAGCACCCCTCCCATTTGGCGGCCCGCGATGAACCCCAGGATGTCGAAGGTGGCCTTTAAACCGGAGGCAAGCCCTCGCTGGCCGCTGGGAATTTGATCTGGAATGAGCGCCTGCCAGGGGCCCTGAACCGTATTCGATGCCAGTTGAAGGCCGAGCAGAGCGAGCACGACGATGATCAATGAAGGTGCGGCGGCAATCGTGAAATGAGCCAGGATGACCAGGACCGTGCCCAGGATCAGATATGGGGCCCGGGCGCCCAGGCGGGATCGGGTGCGGTCCGACAACTGGCCGATGATCGGTTGGACCAATGCTGCCACAATTAAACCGGCGAAAGTTGCCATGCCCAGCGCGGTGTTTTTCCATTCGGGCGCGAATTGAAGCATTTTGTGTCCGAGGACTGCTGGTTCCAGAACGTTGATTGAAACACCCAGCGCGAAGGCGAAGATGGTCATTCCAATCAGGCGTGGCAGGGGAACCCGCCGCAGAGGCTCTGAGCCGGTCATATAAGAAAAGAAGGGGCGGTCGCAGCCGCCCCTGATGCAAGCTGATGGCGCATGGTGAACGCGGCGCTACAGTGAGAAAGAGTCGCCGGGGGAGAGCACGTGCGGCTCAGCTTCCGTTTGCGACCGGACACGATCTGCCCAAGCATGGGGATCCTGCTGGATGGGCTCATATGTGTCGTAGTGAACCGGGATCACGTGTTTTGGCTTGAGCAGCTTAACAGCGCGCAGGGCGTCGTCGGGGCCCATGGTGAAGTTGTCGCCGATCGGAAGCACGGCCAGTTCCACCCCCTCATCTCCGATGAGCGCCATATCGCCAAAAAGACCGGTGTCGCAGGCGAAATAGATCTTCTTGTCGGAGGGCGTTGTCAGCAGAAAGCCGGCCGGGTTGCCGCCGCAGGAGCCATCGGGCAACGCAGAGCCATGCAGTGCCAGGGTGAGCTTTAAATAGCCGAAAGGATGGGTGAAGCCTCCGCCCAGATGCTGCGCGTGGCCCTCAACACCCTGTTCTTGGAACCAGTTCACAATCTCAAAGTTGGAGATTACGGAAGCGCCGGTTCGCTTAGCGATAGAGACCGCGTCGCCGACGTGATCGTCGTGGCCGTGGCTTATCAAGATGTAATCGGCCTCCACCTCATCAGCGCCGATGGAAGCTACTGGATTATCGTTCAGGAAAGGGTCGATCAGCAGCTTGTGTCCATCGACATCCAGGCGAAAGGCGGCATGGCCATACCAGGTCAGTTCAGCGGACATCTTTGCTCCTCCTCAATTTTTATGGCCTGGAGTTCTCATCATTAAGTATAGCGATCGGCGCCTCGCCAGCTGCTATTCCTCCGACGGCGGATCCGCTGCCAGGATGCGAGCGGCGTCGCTGAAAGCGGATCGATGGGCCTCGTCCCGGTCATGGCCCCGCCACCGCTCGTATCGGTCGGAAAGCTGCTCGCTGAGCTTCATCCAATCGTTGACGATTATCACGATGCCGGTTGACTCCGGGGAGAAGAAAAACCGATGGAAGAATAGCCGCAGGAGCCAGGGCTTCATCGGATAGCTCCGCAGCTCGATGCCGACCGCGGGTTGGTTCATGAATGGGCCCAAAAGCTGCCGCTCGGCACGGGTCAGCGTGCTGGGCGGAAAGGACTTGACCAGGTTGATCGGCTTGATGGAGAGCAGCCTGCGATAGGAAATCTGGAGGCGGTAGAGCGGTGTCCGCAAGCGCAGGTGATCCTCCCTTGGCTGCACATAAGCGAATCGTGGCGCCAACAGTGTCAGCAACCAATAAAGAAAGGCCACCGATCCGCCGGCCAGCAGCCATGGCGCGTGGCTGGCCGTTGGCCACTGCACCCAATTTCCGGATACAAATAGCCACAATGCCAGCATCAGAACAGCCAGGAGAAAGACCGGCCGGCGATGACGGGCGGCTGCCCGTTGATAAAGCAGCAATGGAAAACGATTCCCGGCTTTGTTCGAGGTCATCGGGCTTCCTTGGGCTGCGGCTTTGGGTCCAGCTCGGCGTAATAATCACATAGATCCGTCAGGAAGCATTGAGCGCAATCCGGCTTGCGGGCAGTGCAGATTTCGCGTCCGTGACGGATGATGTTGAGGTGGGCGTCGTAGTAGGTTTTAGGCGGCAGCAGTTCGGCCAGGATATCGTGGGTCTTCTCGGCGCTGGCACCCTCAGGCCGGAGGCCCAGCCGACCGCTGACCCTATGAACGTGTGTATCCACGGGAAAAGCGGGTTGATCCAGCGAGAACAACATTACGATGGCTGCGGTCTTCGGGCCGACACCTTTGAAGTTCGTCAACCAATCGTGAGCCTGCTCCGGAGGTTTATCCCGGAGAAAGCTCAAGTCCAGTTCCCCTCGCTCCTCCGTGATTTGGCGAAGGGCAGCCTGAATCCTCGGGCCCTTCTGGTTGGCCAGCCCGGCCGGCCGGATGGCATCGATGACCTCCTCGGAATCCGCGTCTCGCACCGCTTCCCAGCTGTCAAAGCGGGCTCGCAGGCGATCAAAAGCCAGATCTCGGTTGTCGTCGTTGGTGTTCTGCGAAAGGATTGTGGAAACCAGCTCGTCCAGTGGGGGCAGCTTATTTCGCCAGACCGGTTCACCGTAGTAGTCCAGCAGCCGCAGGCGAATTTGATGGGCTTTTTTCTTTAGATTTGACATGGGCGGATTATAGCAAGGCCGTAAGCGAGACCAACTGAAAAAGCAAAGCGCCCCACTTCGCCGATCGAAGCGGGGCGGTTGCCTACAAGAATGCTATTCAGTCATCCATGTGCTCGATGACGGCGTCACCGAACTCGGATGTTTTCAGCAGCGTGGCCTCCTCCATCAAGCGGTGGAAGTCGTAGGTCACGGTTTTGGCGCCGATGGCGCCCTCCATGCCCTTTACGATCAGGTCGGCGGCTTCCTTCCAGCCCATATAGCGCAGCATCAACTCGCCGCTGAGGGTGACGGAGCCGGGGTTAACTTTGTCCTGGCCTGCGTATTTTGGCGCGGTGCCGTGGGTCGCTTCGAAGATGGCGTTGCCGCTTTCGTAATTGATGTTCCCGCCGGGCGCGATGCCGATGCCGCCAACCTGTGCGGCCAGGGCATCGGAGATGTAGTCGCCGTTCAGATTCATGGTGGCGATGACGTCGAACTCATCGGCGCGGGTGATCGTTTGCTGAAAGGCGATGTCGGCGATGGCATCCTTGATCAGCAGCTTGCCCTCAGCCAGCGCGGCTTTCTGTTCGGCGTTGGCCGCGTCCTTCCCTTCGGCCTCGACGGTCCGCTCCCACTCCGACCAGGTATAAACCTGATCGCCGAATTCCCGTTCGGCCAGCGCGTAGCCCCAGTTGCGGAAGGCGCCTTCGGTGTACTTCATGATGTTGCCCTTGTGAACCAGCGTCACCGAGCGACGGTTATTGTCCAGTGCGTATTGGATGGAGGCGCGCACAAGGCGCTCTGTGCCCGCTTTTGAGATGGGCTTCACGCTGATGCCGGAGCTTTCGGGGAAGCGGACTTTGGCATATTCCTTGGGGTAATTCTCCTGAAGCCAGTCAAAGAAGGCCTTATTGGAGGGCTCACCCAGTGGGAACTCCACACCGGCATAGATGTCCTCCGTATTCTCCCGGAAGACCACCATGTCCACCCTCTCCGGGTGCTTGACGGGAGAAGGGACGCCTTTGTAATAGCGAACCGGCCGCAGGCAAACGTACAAATCGAGAGCTTTGCGAAGGGCAACGTTGAGCGAGCGGATGCCTCCGCCCACTGGCGTGGTCAGCGGCCCCTTGATACCGACGTGAAATTCGCGGAAAGCTTCTTTGGTCTCCTCGGGAAGCCACTCCCCCGTGACCTCGTGGCCCTTGCCGCCGGCGTAGACTTCCATCCACGCGATTTTTTTCGAACCGTCGTAGGCTTTGGCCACGGCGGCTTCAAGAATTCTTGAGGCCGCCGCCCAAATGTCTGGTCCGGTGCCGTCGCCCTCAATGAAAGGGATGATGGGGCGATCCGGCACCTGAAGCTTGCCATCAACCAGATCAATCTTCTCGCCATCACTGGGTGTTTGGGCGTGCTGATAGGCCATTAATGTCTCCAAATAAACTCGAATGCGGGGGTGATTTCGGATTATAGCATGGTGAAAGTTCAGACCGTCGCACCCATCCATGCATAATTTTCTGGCCGGTCGCCGCTTCTAAAGTTCAGACGCTTGTGCGTATGACCTTCACCGCCAGACAGCTTGGTCCAGGGTTTTGTTCAGTCTCAATTCCTTATGGCCCTTGTCCTAAATCCGATCACGGCTGCGACGTCATGTTCAAAAATAACAGGCAATGGCGATGCGGCGGTTATGGGCTGGCTGCCTCCCGGGTGTGTTTGAGAGGTGTATGGGAACTGGGTTTCAGCCATCCGCGAATTGCGGTGGCGGCGATCTCCGCGAGCGCCTCGATGTGGTCCGGGCGTGTGTTGAGGGCCGGTATGTAGTGGAAACGTCCGCCGCTGGTTCCCTCGAAGAGCTCCCGGTATTCACGATCAATCTCGTCCAGGGTCTCAAGACAGTCGGCGGAGAAGCCGGGCGCGATCGCGTGCACAGAATTGATCTTCTGCTCCGCCCACGCCGCTAAGACCTCGTCTGTGTACGGCTGAAGCCATGGCTCCGGGCCAAAGCGAGATTGGTAAGCGACCTGCCATTGTTCATGCTGCAGGCCCAAGCGCGTGGCCACCTGCTCGGCGGTGTGCTGACAGTGCCGGCGGTAAGGATCGCCTAATCGCTCGTAGCGCTCCGGGATGCCGTGAAACGAAAAAAGAAGCCGATCCGGCAGCCCTTCCTGATCCCAATAATCCCGGATCGATTGGCTGAGGGCGTC
>JBKHKF010000002.1:0-27896 GCA_046537745.1 Anaerolineales bacterium
GTGGTGTGCTGCTGCGCACCGAGGACCACGAGCCGCGCGAACTCTGGGCGGAGCGTCTGGGGATTTCAGCGGCTGAGCTCAACCGGCTTGTGTTCCAAAGCAAAGCAAGCCGGCTGGCCACGGTCGGCCGAGGACAGGTCGAAGCGATATGGCAAGGATTAGCTGATCGCTTCGACCTGGCCTCGCCGGAGCGAGAGCAGCTCGAGCGCGATTTCTGGAGCGGGGATGAAGTGGATCGCGAACTACTGAGCTTTGTCCGGGATCTCCGCCCGACTTACAAAACGGCGTTGTTGAGCAACGCCTGGCCGGATGTTCGCCACTTTATCGAAAATGTCTGGGGGTTCGCCGACGCCTTTGATCAAGTGATCATTTCTGCGGAGGTCGGCTTTGCCAAGCCAGATCCCAGGATCTATCAACTGGCGCTCAATAAGCTTGATGTCGAAGCGAATGAAGCTGTCTTCGTCGACGACTTCGAAGAGAACGTCCACGGCGCCCGCCAGGTGGGCATGCATGCCATCCACTTCCGTTCACCCGAGCAAGTGAAACAGGATCTCAAAACCCTGCTGACCCGCAGCTAAGATGATTCCTTCGGAGAATCAGGAATGCCCGGAATCCCCGGGAAGTGTGTCCGCTCCAGATCGTAGATCGCCTGCCGCGGGCCGATGACGATCAGCGTCTGACCCACCGCAATTTCCTGGTCACCCTCCGGCGTCATATCAACCCCGCCATCGGACTCCTGCACCGCCAGCACGGTCAGGCCCCACTGCTTGCGCAAATCGCACTCCGCCAGCGTCTGCCCGGCATAGGGCGAACATTCCGGCACAGGCAGCTGACCAATATCCACATCCAATTCATCGCTGAAATGAAACAGCTGGTTTAAAAAATCATCGACGCTCGGTCGCAGCAAAGATAGTGCCAATCTGTGCCCACCAATGATGTATGGACTGACGACGCGGTTGGCGCCTGCACGTTCCAGCTTGCTGACAGCCGCGGAGGTCGAGGCGCGGGCTACAATGAGCAGATCCGGATTCAAGCCCCTGGCTGTCAGCACCGTTAACACATTGTCCGCGTCGGTGTTAAGGGACGCCACCAACCCCTTGGCTCGCTCCACGCCGGCCTGGAGCAGCACTTCGTCCTCCGTCGCATCACCGAGGACATACAGGTAGCCGGACTCCTCCAGCGTCCCCTCTGCCTCCGGATCCGAATCGATGATCACAGCTGGCTCATCCCGTTCTTCCAGATCTCTGGCCACCTGTCGGCCTAAACGACCGAAGCCGCAAACCAAGTGATGTCCGTCAAGCCTATCGATCCGTTCCTGCATTCTGCGCCTCCGCATCGTTTCCCATAGACCTTCGCCAAAGATCATTTCGGCCGCGTTCCGCGCCGCCCAGGCGGCCGCACCCACGCCCATCATGATGAGCAGCACCGTGAACACGCGACCGGCCGGGGACAATGGCTGCACTTCGCGGAACCCGACGGTGGTAAGTGTGATCACGGTCATATAGACCGCATCCAACCAGCTCATCCCCTCAAGCAGGACGTAGCCCAACGCCCCCAATGCAATCAAGCCGATCAGCACGAGCAGTGTCAATTGAAATCGCCGAACGGGTCGCTCCAGCAAAGGATCCATCCACACTCCCGATTCTCATCCGCTCCGAAGGGGCCGGAAGCTGCTTGTCATCTCAACGTTAGGACCGATGCGGTCCATCAATCGTTCGACCTCCGGTGAGTTAAAAGAAAAGAGCCCCTGGTGCCGTAAGGCGGCCGGCAGAGGTGGCGCCGGTAGCCACACACCGTTTTCATCATGGGGAAGGGCGCGACCTCAACCACGGCGCTGTGCACTACCCGACATCGAAGCCGGGCGGTTGGGGTATCCCATGACCGTTGTGGGCATGCAACCCTACGGTTGGCCTGGGGCTCTCTTTCAGCCATACCTTATAGGCTGGCGATGCCCGAGTCAAGGACCGCTTTGCTTAAAATTTTCGGCACCCGCTGTTCGAATTTCCACCGCCCCTGAGCTATAATCACGCCGCCCAAAGAAGACCCGAGGAGCCATTTCGCAGCAGCACACAGCTGGGCTAGCCCGGCCCATCTCCTCAGCGAATCCCAGGACAAATTGCAGGGGGCGACAAACAGGAGCCGCCATGATGTCTCGAAAGACTAAACTCATTTTCAACCCGCACGCCGACAGGGGGCATGCCTGGGATGTCGTCTATGGATTGCGAGGTTTAATCGAGCGGTACGATGATGTATCCTGGGCGGCCACCGACTATCCGGGGCATGCCACCAAATTGGCTGCTGAGGCAATGGCGGAAGGCTATCAGGTAATCGCCGGGCTTGGAGGAGATGGCACCGTTCATGAAATCATTAACGCGCTGATGAAGATGCCGGTTGAAGAGCGTCCACTGCTGGCGGCGGTTCCGGTCGGATCCGGCAACGACTTCTGTGCCAACAATGGCATTCCCAAAGACCCGGAGCAAGCGCTGCTGCGCGTTTTCGATGGTGAACCGCATGTCATCGATCTCGCCAGCATTCGAGATAACAACAATCACCGGAAATATTGGGGGAATACCATCAGCATCGGTTTCGGCGCTTCCGTCGCGATCTACGCTTACCACATCACAAATCTGCGTGGTTTCCCGATGTATCTCTGGGCTGTCACCAAGACCATCTTCCTGCAGCACAACGCGCCGATCATGCGCATCGAGACCGACCAGGAATCCTTCGAAGATGAAGTGCTTATGATCAGCCTGAACAACGGTGCCCGCGAGGGCGGTGGGTTCTTGACCTCTCCAGACGCTGAACCCGATGACGGCATCCTTAATTACGCCTTGATCAACAACGTTTCCCGCGCCATGATGTTCCGGCTGATCCCCGAAGTGATGCGAGGAACTCACGGCAGGTTTAAGGATGTGCGATTGGGCGCTTTTACCAAAATGAAGATCTCCTCGCAGGAGCCGATCCCAATCCACGCCGACGGTGAAATTTACGCGGACTTCAGTTCACAAGTTACCGAATTAGAGATCGAAATCCTGCCCGAGGAGCTCACGATCCTGCGCTGATCAGACCCATAAGGCTATTTCATGCAAACGCTGCGACAGACGCTCCAGGACCACGACATCGGTTTCCTTCACATCCTGGGAGAACTTTGGGGAATTGAAGTCCCCTCACGTAATCACCAGGAGGCCGTCAGCACAATCCACAGCACAATGCTCCAGCAAGAGGAACTATCGGAGATCGTAGAGGCGCTTCCCGAATCCAGCCTCCGCGCGCTGATCCGGCTCCTGCAGGAGAAGGGGAGGCTTCCCGCCGGTGATTTCGCCCAGCAGTTTGGCGACATTCGATCCATGGGCCCGGGCAGGCGGGACCGGGACCGGCCCTGGCGCTCGCCCATATCCGACGCGGAAAGGCTCTATTACCGCGGCCTGATCGCAAAAGCATTCGGCGACTCTCCAGTGGGTCCCAAAGAGTTCGTTTTCCTCCCTTCGGACCTCCAACCTCTGCTTTCGGAGATTTTAGCCTCGTCTCCCTCGGAGCCGGTAATTCAACCCCCTTCTGGCCAGCCCGCCCATATTCAACCAGCCAGCTCGGCCATTGTGGACGATGCAGCCACGCTGCTCGCCGGCCTGCGTCAAAAGCCCGCCGCCAGCGGCAAGCTTTCAGCCCGACGCAGCCAGCACTTCAAGCAGTTCTTGGTGCATCCAGAGGGGCTGAGTTGGATCCTGCATCTGCTGACCGAGTTGGAAATACTGCAGATTCAACCGCTTCAGCCAAATACGGAGACGCTGCCCAGGCTGCTTGACCCCCCGCGGAACCAGGCGCTTCGCACCCTTGCACACGCGTGGCTAAAATCAAAAAGCTGGAACGACTTCAACTTGCTCAGCCACCTCGAGCCCGCCTCCGGTGGCTGGCCTCAGGAGCCGCGCTCGCTGCGCGAAGGCGCACTCAAGCGAGTGGAAGTTCTGCCGCAGGGCGAATGGCTGGACCTGCCGGGGTTTCTACAAGAAGTGAGGCGGCAATATCCGACCTTCGCGCGCCCCGGGGGCGACTTCGATTCCTGGTATTTGAGAGACCGACGCACCGGGCACTTCCTGCAAGGCCTGGAGGCCTGGGATGCGGTAGATGGAGCGCTGCTGCGCGCGCTCATCATCGGACCGCTGCATTGGTTGGGCGCTGTCGATCTCGGTTTCTCAGCCGAAGCGGACCATCCGGATCAATTCCGGTTGTCCCCCTGGTCCCAGGTGTTCTTCGACCCGAAAGCCCTCCCTGCGCTGCCCGAACCAGAAGCCCACGCCAGCCTGAGACCCAATGGGCAACTCATCATTCCCCGCGCCGTCCATCGCAAGCTCCGATATCAAGTTGCCAGGCTTTGCACCTGGGAAGCTTTCGAAGATGATCAGTATCATTACCGACTGCGCCCAAGCGCACTGCTGGCCGCCTCCGAACAGGGGCTGCGGAGTCAGCACGTGCAGCTCCTGCTGCAAGAGGTTTCGGAGGACCCCATTCCCCCCCATTTGATCGCCGGTATTGATCGATTGATGAACAGCGGCTTAGAAGCCCGCCTGGACACACAAACTCTATTGCGTGTGAAAGATTCATCCTTGCTTGACAAGTTGCTCGCCCACAAAGGAACCTCCCGGTGGATCAGCGAGCGGCTTGGACCCACCGCTGCCTTGGTGCCAACGGACGACCTTCAGTCGTTGATCGAGGAGAGCGTCCGGCATGGCTTACTCATCGAACCTACGGACGAAAGTTAGCAGGACTGACGGATGTCCGCCTCTGACGAAGCCCGCGCCCGCTTCCAGACTGAGTTCGGCGGACTGCCGGTGGGTCTTGCCATCGCCCCGGGACGAGTGAACATCATTGGTGAGCACGTCGACTACAACGGCGGTTTGGCGCTTCCTTGTGCCATCCAGTTGAGCGCGGCTTTGGCGGTCAGGCCGGCCGAGGTTGGCCAATTTGTGGTTATTGCCGCCGACCTGGAGGCCAAATCACAGTTTTCCTTGAAATCATTGGAGGCTCGCCGGTCCTCCAACGGCGCACCCCTGCCGGAGTGGTCCCGCTATTTCGCTGGAGTCGTCTGGGCCCTTCGCCGGGCGGGTTTTCAGGTTCCTGGTATGCAGGCTGTGCTGAAATCGGACATTCCGGTGGGTGCGGGACTTTCCTCCTCGGCCGCTCTTGAAGTGGCCGCGGCGACGGCGCTTCAAGCGCTGGGAGACTTCGAACTGACTCCTTTGGAGATGGCCAAGATCTGCCAGCGGGCTGAAAACGAGTATGTTGGAGTCTCAAGCGGCTTGATGGATCAGTGGACAGTAACCCATGGCCAGCAGGATCACGCACTCTTATTAGACTTTGCCGATCTCAGCAGCCGGCCGATCCCATTACCCCAGGAAATCGCGCTGGTGATCGCGGATAGCGGCCTGCGCCGAACGCTCTCTGACTCCGTCTACAGCCAGCGGGTGGAGGAGTGTCAGAGGGTGCTTGCCGCGTTCAAGGAAGCTGATCCGGAGTTGGAACACCTCGGACAGGCCAGCATGGAACAACTGGATAAACGCCGGAGAGCCTTGGCCCCGGAGCTTTACCAGCGCGGCCGCCACGTCATCAGCGAGGTGCAGCGGGTGCGCGAGGTTGTGGAGATGCTTGAGGCTGGCCAAGCGGCCTCCATCGGGCCGCTGTTGCTGCAAAGCCATGCCAGCTTGCGGGATGATTATGCGGTGAGCAGTGATGAGTTGGACTTAATGGTGGAGATTGCAGCCGGGCTTCAGGGGTGCTTCGGCGCCCGACTGACCGGCGCGGGCTTCGGCGGCTGCACCATCAATTGGGTTGACCGTGATCGGGCAGAAGGCTTTGTTGACAAACTGCTCCATGAATATCAACGAAGGACGGGCCGGGATAGCCAGGCCTGGATTTGTCATGCCGTCGGGTCCGCTCGCTGGCTCGCCGCCTCTTAGCTGACGGCCAGCACCTTATTCAGCTCAGCCTCCAGCTCGTCAATCGTCACCGGTTTGAAGACATATCCGTTGGCGCCCAGATCCATCGCTTCGTCAACCTGAATATCCGTGGTCTCCGAGGAAAGCATGATCACCGGCAGACTGGATAGCCCCTTGCGCTGGCGTACAAACTCCAGCATATCGATGCCGGTCACCTCGGGCATGTTGATATCTAGCAGCAGCACGTCTGGGCGCTGGCCGGCCAGCAGCTCCTTCGATGCATCTCGCGCGTTACGGAAAGTTCGTACATCGTGTTCCAACAGCTGAAGCATCAGTTTGACCGCATGGCTCATTTCATCATCGTCGTCAACGATCCAAACCGTCGGCATTCTTTGCTCCTCTAAAGCGCGGCTTTCACCCGTTCAGCGAGTTTTACACTTATCCCTGGCACAGCCGCGAGGTCATCCACTTCCGCCTGCCGAAGCCCTTCGACATCCCCGAAGGTCGTGAGCAGCGCCTTACGGCGAGCGGGACCAATTCCTCGAACGGAGTCCAGCTTTGATGTTAGCGTCGAACGGCGTCGCTGGGTCCTGTGTTGGCCAACGGCGAATCGATGGGCCTCATCGCGCAGTCGTTGGACCAAGAACAGACCCTGCGAGCGTCGAGGCAGAATAACAGGATCCAGGCGGCCGGGCAAATACAGCTCTTCGTGGGATTTCGCCAGAGCAGTTACCGGCACCTTTCCCACAAGATCAAAATCTTCCAGCACCTCCACCGCGCGCCCTAGTTGGCCCTTGCCGCCGTCAACGATTAGTAGGTCCGGCAGCAAACCGAAGCCTTGATCCAACTTGGCGCCGGGCTTCTCCAGCTCTTCCTGCGCGATTCGCCATCTTCGGAAGCGCCTGCGCAGCACCTCCTCCATGCTGGCAAAATCATCCTGCCCTACCACCGACTTGATGTTGAATTTGCGATAAAGCCTCTTATTCGGTACTCCTTGCTCGAAGACCACCATTGAGCCGGCCGCGGCGGTCCCCTGGAGGTTGGAAATATCGTAGCACTCAATTCGATTGGGCGGCTCATCCAGATCCAACGCTTCCTTGAGCTCCGCCAGCGCCTGCACGTGCTTGCTCCGGTCCAGCTCCCACTTCGAGCGCAGCATACTCAGGGTATCGGCCGCATTTTCCGCCGCCATCTCGACCAGATCGCGATTACGTCCGCGCCGTGGCACGGTGATTTGCACCTTGGCCTGCCCCTGACGCCGCTTGGTGAGCCAGGCCTCAATGATTTTGGTCTCTTCGATCTCCTGTGGCAGCATCACCCTCAAAGGCACGTAAGGCGTCTTACCGTAAAACTGCTTAAGGAAGGATTCCAGGATTTCGGTGTCCTCCGCTTCATCTGTGCCTTCCAGCACAAAGTACTCCCGGCCGATCAGCCGCCCGGCCCGGATGAAGAACACCTGGACACAGGCATCACCCTTCTCACGCGCGAACGCGATTACGTCGGAATCAATTTTCTTCTGGGAGACAACCTTTTGGCCCTCCACCACCTTCTCCATGGCGGCAAGTTGATCGCGGATCGCAGCAGCCCGCTCGAATTGGAGCTCCTCCGAAGCTTTGATCATGTCCTCCTCGAGCCGCTCGACAATGGGCGCCGTGTGGCCTTCGAGGAAACGGCAAAGGTCCTGGATCATGGCCCGGTATTCCTCTTCGCCCACGGCTCCGATGCAGGGACCGCTGCACAGCTTGATGTCGTAATAAAGACAAGCTCGCTTATCCTCACCCGTAATCACACGATCACAGGTCAGATAGGGGAAGATCCTGCGCAGCACATCCAGTGTTTGATGCACGGCCCAGACACTTGTGTAAGGCCCGTAATAGCGTGAACCGTCGTCCTTCAGGCGGCGGGTGACCGTCACTTTGGGGAACGGATCACCCCAGTGGACCTTGATGTAAGGATAACGCTTGTCATCCTTGAGGCGAACGTTGTACTTCGGGCGGTGTCGCTTGATCAAATTCATCTCGAGGATGAGCGCTTCAAGTTCAGAGCCCACCACGATCCACTCGACGTCGGCTACCTTGCCCAGCAACATCCGCGTCTTTCGGCTGTGCTGGGCGGCGGGCTGGAAATAGGACCGAACCCGACTGCGCAGGTTCACCGCCTTGCCAACGTAGAGAACCCGGCCGTTCTGATCTTTCATCAGATAGCAGCCGGGCTTCGATGGCAGGCCATCCAGCGTTTTCTGTAGCGTCTCAGGCAACTCCATAGCAGGAGGATTTTAGCACAGCGGCCCGCGCCTACTTCGGGTGCTATAATCGCCGGAGATGCGAAAACTTACGATCCTCTCCTTGGTCTTGCTCTTGCTGGTCACGGGCTGCGGCGCTCTAAACCCGGCCCCCCCGACGGCTACCGCCACCGTCCCGGCCGAAATCCAACCCACGCCAACTCCGACCTCCTCTTCCAACGGTCGAGCAGGTCAGATGACCCTGACGGTGTGGCTCCCACCCTTCCTATCGCCTGGGCCCGGAAACGAGAGTCCGGCCGCGGAAATGCTCAGCCAGCGGCTGCAGGAATTCAACCAGAGCCGGCCGGATCTTCAGATAAATGTGCGTATCAAAGCCGAGCGCGGCCCCGGCGGGTTGCTCGAAACCATGCAGGCTGCCACCACAGCCGCGCCGGAGACGCTTCCTGATTTGATCGCATTGGACCCAGTCGGATTAAACACAGCCGCTCTCAAGGGCATGATCCAGCCTCTTGGAGTTGAGCTTGACCCTCCCTCCGAGGAATCCTGGTACCCGCACGCCATCGAAGCGAGTCAGGTCGATGGCGAGTTTTATGGTTACCCCTTTGCAAGCGACGGTTGGATCCTGGCCTATCGCTCCTCTTCCTTCACCAATCCGCCCTTATCCTGGAACCAGCTCATCGAGTCCAGCCGAACATTCCTGTTTCCGGCCGGGGATTCCGAGGCCCTTTTCACCTTGATTCAGTACGAAGTCATCGGCGGGACACTGACCGCTGAGGACGGACGGCCCGCGCTCAATCCGACCACTCTCTCGAGCGTCCTTGCCTCCTATGCTTCAGCACAATCTGCCGGCGTATTGCCCTCGGATCTCGCCAGCTACGAGACCCCGCAGGATACATGGCAGGCGCTGCTGAACGGTCGTGTTCAGAGCGCCGTGTCACCTCTGAGCGCCTACTTTGGCAGTGACAACAACACCTCCATTTCGGCCAGCCCGCTGCCAACCCGTGATGGCAACGGCGTCGGCATCAGCCAGACCTGGAATTGGGCCATCGTGACCAATGATCCGGTCCGCCAGATCGCCGTCCAGGACCTAATCGAATGGCTTTCGGCGCCTGAGTTCCTGGGGCCCTGGACTCAGGCGTTGGGCTACTTACCGCCCACCCGGGCTGCACTCGAGCTTTGGGAGGAGGATTCAAACGCCGCCGTGGCGACGCTGCTGGCTTCCAGCCTTCGCGGCCGCCCTTCGGAGGAGAATCTAGCAACCTTCGGCCAGCCCATTCACGAGGCGGTGATAGCGGTGCTGAACGAAGACCTGACGCCCGACGCCGCCGCCCTACAGGCCGCCCAGCGAGTTCAAAACCCCTAGCCTCCGATGAATCTCAAGAATAAGGCGGCACCTAATCCCACCGCGCAACGAATCCTGGAATCCGTATTGGCCGCCGCCGATCCGGCCGCCCTGCTGAAGGATTCACTCCAGCGCGACGGTAACCGGCTGCTCGTCGGGCATTATGAGCTGAGCCTTCCCAGAGATGGACGGATCTATTTAATCGCCATCGGCAAAGCCGCCTCAAGGCTGGCAGAAACGACAGTGGACATCCTGGGCGCAAGCCCCCACGCCGGCCTTCTCACGCTGCTGGCGGAGCATGAGTGTGATCCGCCCGCTCCCATTCGCGTTTTCCAGGCCGGCCATCCGCTGCCAGACCAGGGCAGCCTGGCGGCCGGCGCCTATGCCGCGGATATGCTGGCGGATGCCACTCCGGAGGATCGCTTGATCGTGCTGATTTCGGGCGGCGGATCAGCCATGTTCGAGCTGCTGCCGGAGGAAATCAGACTGGACCATGTTCGGACGCTGACCGAAGATATGCTTCAAGCTGGCATGCCCATTCAAGAGATGAACCGCGTTCGTCAAGCGCTCTCCCTGGTGAAAGGCGGCGGTCTGGCGGAGATGGCCGCCCCCGCCATGACCATCGCCATGATCCTGTCGGATGTCGTCGGAAACCCGTTGGAGGATGTGGCTTCAGGCCCTACCATTCCCACTCAAACCGGGCCCG
Organism: Anaerolineales bacterium; assembly: GCA_046537745.1. Lineage (GTDB taxonomy): Bacteria > Chloroflexota > Anaerolineae > Anaerolineales > E44-bin32 > DASWJQ01. Next base: position 10,221 of record JBKHKF010000002.1, read on the forward strand.
AAACTGCCCGGAGCGTCCTTGAACGCTACGACCTCTGGCACGGACTTCCCGAGCCGGTAAAAAATCGCCTGAAAGACCAGCAGCCTCGCAGCCCGATGATCTTCCAGCCCGTCAACGTGCTGTTGGGCGGCAATGAAATAGCGCTGGCGGCCGCCAATGATGCGCTTGGCTCCCTCGGATACCAACTGGAAATCGTCACCGCGGCGATGCAGGGGGAGGCCCGGCAGGCTGGTCGCGCCTTCGCCGAGCGGCTTGCGGAGACCGAAGCTGGCCGGGCGCTGCTGCAGGGCGGCGAGACCACCGTCACGGTCACGGGCAGCGGCCGAGGCGGGCGCAACCAGGAGTTTGCCTTGGCCGCTGCGCTGGAGCTGGAAGGCGGGCCGGCTCGCACCATCATGGCCCTCGCCACCGACGGAATCGACGGCGGCACTGAAGCAGCCGGAGCGGTGGTTGATCATCGAACGGCCGCTGAGATTCGCGCCAATAACCTGGATCCAGAAGCTTTGCTAGCCAATAATGACAGCCACCGGGCGCTCGCCAGCGTCGACGCGCTGATCCATACTGGACCCACCGGCACGAACCTATGCGACCTTGTCGTAGGTTGGCACGATCAGGAATCGGAGGCGCCTCCGTCGCGATGAACTCCGTTGACCAACCACTGAGCCCTTGCTAGAATTCACCGCCGTGCAACCCCAGACTGAGGATTTCAATGACGATACATTTCGGAACTGACGGCTGGCGCGGTGTCATTTCAGACACCTTCACCTTCCACAACCTTCGACTAGTCACCCAAGCCATCGCCGACGCGGTCGCTTCGGGTGAATGGCTGGCCAACGGCCACCGACCCGATGACGTCGACTCTACGCGCATGGTGGTCGGCTTTGACACCCGTTTTCTATCCGACCGTTTTGCGGTGGAAGCGGCCCGGGTGCTGGCGGCTAACGGTTTTCACGTTCACCTGGCCATGGCCGACGCGCCGACGCCTGCCATCTCCCATGCCGTATACGATCTTGGCGCAGTGGCGGGTTTGATGATCACCGCCTCCCATAACGCGCCACGCTACAACGGCCTCAAGCTCAAAGCTGCCTACGGTGGCGCCGCGCTGCCTGAGCAATGCCGACGGGTAGAGGTATTCCTGATGGACAACGAAGCCAGGGCCCGCGGCCCAAACCTGATGGATTACGAGCGGGCCCGTGAGGAGGGCTTGATCGAGCGATTTAACCCAACACCGGCCTATTTCGATCACCTGCGCTCGCTTATCAAGTTTGAAATCATCGCGGAAAATCCGCAGCACATCGTGGTCGATCCGATGTTCGGCTCCGGGCGGGGGCAGATCAAGGGGATTCTGCAGGGGACAGGCTGCGAAGTGTTCGAAATCAGGGGCGAAATGAACCCCGGCTTCGGCGGCATTCATCCCGAACCGATCGAAAAGAACCTTGGCGCGCTGGCCGGCGCCATCGCCGCCGGGCACGGGCAGCTAGGGCTGGCCACCGACGGCGACGCAGACCGGCTTGGCGCGATGGACGGCCGTGGCCAATTCGTAGACCCACATCGCATCATGGCCCTGGCCCTGAAATATCTGGTGGAGAAGCGAGGGCTGAGCGGAAAGGTCATCAAAACCGTCTCAACCACACTGATGATCAATCGGTTGGCGGAGCGATACGGCCTGGAGGTGGTGGAGACTCCGGTTGGATTTAATCACATCGCGGATTGGATCCTGCGGGATGACGTCCTTATCGGCGGTGAGGAATCCGGTGGAATCTCCTTTAAGGGAAACATCCCCGAGGGAGATGGGGTTTTGATGGGACTCCTGTTGGCCGAGATGGTATCCGCCAGCGGCAAATCACTGCACGTGCTGGTGGAAGAACTACTCGAGGAGGTTGGCCCGGCCCATTATTCCCGCCTCGATCAGCGGCTGGCTCGGCCCATTGCCAAGAAGGTGTTGGTGGACCGGCTCAGCCAGGCGGCGCCAGCTTTCATCGACGGCGTCAAGGTGGAACGAGTGGACACGATGGACGGGATTAAATTCCTGCTGGAGGATGATTCCTGGCTTCTGATTCGTCCCTCAGGCACCGAGCCTGTCCTCCGAATCTACGCGGAATCCTCGGTGCCGGATCGTGTGGAGGCGCTGCTGAATTTCGGTCGGGAGGCGGCGAACACCTGATTCATATTCAAAAACCTAATCCTGCTCGTCTTCGTCGCCCTGGCTGACATGTGGCCGGGACAGCAGCTTGTATCCCCGGCCGCGTCGGGTGATCAGATAGCGGGGATTGCCGGGATCCGGCTCAATTTTACTGCGCAGTCGGCTGATCAGCTTCTCCACCCTGGCATCATCCACTTCTTCGAGATAATCCTCCCCCCAAACCTCGGTGACGATGGTGTACTTATCTGTCAGCTTATCCAGCCGCTCGTCCAGCAACTCCATCAAACGGAACTCGAGGTCCGTCAGCACGGGAATTCGAACGCCCTCCACCCAAACATCCCCCGAGTCATGATCGACATGAATCCCCAAATCCTTGGCACCTGGTGCCCGCATACGCCGCTGCACAAAACGCTCGAAGATCGGCGAGAATATATCCCCCTGATCCAGCAGCCCCAGCACCTCCAGCCGTCCCAAATGCGGAAGCGGTAGACTCGCCTCCGGCTGCAGCACCAGGTTGCCGAAGGTTGTCTGTTCTTCCTCTGTCAGCTGGGTCCAGATCTTGAGGCATTCCGCTCCCGGCTGCGGAGCCTGCACCACACGATTCATGTCTGGCTCAACGCCCTCCGCTGCGATCGTCGTCAGCGCCAGGGCACAGGCAATGAGGAGGCCTGGGTGACCCCCTGCCATTTCGAAGCATTGAACTCGCTGCTCCTCCGTTAAATCGGTGGTGTCCATCTCCACCAAGAGCTGATCGGCTTCCGCTCTCTTTAGCAGAGGCATGCGGTGGGTAGACCGGGAGAACATCTCGGCGAATTCACCTTCCACCGGGCTTCCCCGAAGCTGGGGAAGACGCCGCACCGTAGCGATCACATAACTGAGTCGGTCACTGTATCGGTCGCGCAGCGCCCGCATGTTCACCAATGCTCTGTCTTCCAAGGCTCGGTAGAATTCATCAAATTCGTCAATCAGCAGCACCAGGTCCCGGCCCAGACCTTCGCCCAATTCAGTCAACCCGAGATTGAACGCCAGCGAAGCACTGAAGGCAGACTCGGCCTCAATGATTTGCTGGTGATGACGCCGCAGAGAATCGCCCAGGTCTGGCCGCAAGCGTGGTTCCAACCGCTCCAGGATAGATCGGATGACCACTTCGTAGAATGCCTGGGAGGTTATGGCCACCGCCCGGTTGCAGTCGACATATAGAAGGTGGATAGGCCGACTCGTAGCGTCTTGATAAAGTTCCCCGATCTCAGGGGCGGCCAGCGCCCGCATAACCGTGGATTTGCCGGTGTTGCTTAAGCCGGTAATCGCCGCACAGCGTCCCTTCACCAGGTCATTTACAACCTCTGTCGCCAGACTGATAAAGGGCGTTTCTGTTTCCTTGAGTTTATCCTTGGAGATAGCCATGGGTCCTTCCTGAAGACGCCTGGGTAGCGTGAGGCAGAAACATTATCCCACAAGGAAACCGCAGGGCCAAAGCTGCCTTGGCCCTGCGGAGATGAACGAAGATCGGTTGCGGATCAAAGACTAAGCGGTTGCTCCCCGCAGCCGCCGGGCGACCACAACGATGGCCACCAGGGCCGCTGCCATCAGAAGCAGCGCCGGCAAGCCGGCTTCATCGGCGAAGCCTGTCGCCGGCAAGGCAGTCGGCGTCGCGCTGGGAGTCATTGCATCAGCCGTCGCTTGAGCCGCCGCTGTGGCCGTCTGAGGTTCCAAAGTTGACAGCGTCGTGAAAGGCGTCTCCGTTGGGAGCACCACCACTTCCGTCGGCGTTGGTGTGTCTGTTGGCGCAGGCGTATCCGTCGGTTGTGGTGTGTCCGTCGCAACAGGCGTGTCGGTTGCGTCCGCGGCAGCGGCTGCTTCAGTCAGCTCAAGTGCAGTTTCAGTATTCTGTAAAGCAATCTCCGTCGGCTGCTGAAGCGCCCGCTCTTGCTGCGCTGGCGCGATAACCAACGCATATACGCCCAGGCAAATCATGCTGAGCACCAGGAGACCACCCAAGCCGCCCGCGACCAGCAGGAAGGTGCGGTTGGAGGATTCCTCTGGCAGTGGTTCGCCTACTTCAAAATCGTCTGCCATGATAATTTCTCCTCACTCTCTGGCCGGTCTCCCTCACTTGGAAACCGCCTTCGTTCGCTAATAATCTAATGAATTACTTCCAAATTCGCCAATGGAACCGTGATCGGGCCGGATCCCTCAAGGTCCACAACTGCGCTGCGGGCCAACAATCCACTGGGATATCCAACCGCTCGGTCCAAAATCTCGCGGATTACACCAACCGAGCCGCGTGACGAACCGCGCAGCGATCGAACACGCCTGCCTGCATCCAGCGGAATCACCTCATCAGGCATATCCACCTCGCGATTGGCGGGCTGCGGGACGATAATCTCGGGTCGATCGACCCGATAGGTGGCGGGAGATCTGGCCTCAAGCGCCGCCTCCCGGCCCGCGTTATTCCGAAGCAGGGAATATATCGGTTCGCTTAAAGGCAATCGACCGAAACCTTCCATCACAAGAACCGGGTAGGGCATCCTTCGAGCCACTTTGATCAGCGGCGAGGCCAATCCACCCAAAACAAGTCCCCGTACGGAGAGCTCCGTCGCCTGGTGGAGCGGCGCCGGGTTGTCGGCGTATCCTGCCACCAGTACGGCACCCCGCAGCTGGGTATCCAGCTCGCGTGGTTGCAGACGACTGCCGGGGCCGTCGCCTATTAGCCGGATCACGCCGTAATCCTGCCGACCGTTGCCCCAAACCCCACTGATCAAGGCCGCGGTGGCCTCCAGAGTCACGGAGCGTACGCCGTCCGTGGCAATCACAAGGGAAGGAAATCCAGCTTTCATCTCGTAGGGCCGACCTTTTGCCTCGAACAACACCCGCCCATCCAGGATCGCCGCCACCCGTCCATCGGCAGGGGCTCGGACCGTGCGGCGGGCGATCCCCACGGGGCCGGCAATCACTTCACCGGATTCCACTCGATCGCCCACTTTCTTTACCAGGTGCTGATCCACTTCGCGGGCGGGAACGCCCAAGCCTCGAGATAAGTCCAGAAAATGGTGCTTCGGCGCCAGTTCGGCCTCCGCGATCACATCCTGAGCCTGCACCCGTTCATTAACACGCACCGTCACGGATCCCGGCACGGGAAGCTCCCGTACCCGGCGGACAGTTGCGATCGGCAGAACATGGGTCACTGGCGTTAAATACGACGTCATCGTTGCTCCTCAGGCCTTATGTTGCAAGAGCGATGCCAGCAGCTCATTCCTCCCGGACCCCCAGGTCCCAAAGCCATTTCCGGTTGACCTCATTGCGAGTTGCCGGATCCTCCGGCAGGCTCAGCGGGCGGCCGCGGGCGTCAATGATGAGCCCCACTGCACCGCCAGCAACCTTAATGGTGCCCGCTTTGCCTGGGCCTCCAAAACCGACGTCAAAGCCTCGCTCCGGTCGGAGCGTCAGTCTGGCCTCTCGCCCTTGTCTGAGCGGCAGTACGATCAACTGGCCGTAGCGCGCCTGGCCTTCCATGGCTTCGCCGTCATCCTCCGGATCCATCCGAATATGCAGCACAGGCCGGCCGGGCCTGGTTTTACCGACAGGAGCAACCACCGTCGCCAGGCTGGCGTAGTTGCCGGAACTCAGCACCTGAACGGCGGCCATGGGCAGCGAGCCGGCGGCGGCACCTAGCGCCGGCGAAAGACTGTGGGGGTCCAGCACCAAAGTTGAAATACCAACCGGCTCCAGAGCATCGAGCAGCGTAAGCGCGGCATAGCCCGGGTGTGGCGAGCGGGACAGGATCCCTCCGCTGGCCAGGATTGGCTCCATCGGCGGCAACAACACCGAATCCCTTCTTTGAGCTTTCGTCCAGGATTTTCGTGAATGCTCGAGTGCCGCCCGGATAATCTCGCGGGTGATCGCGAATTCCAACAGAAGCTCCGGTCGCTCGGTCGGGATCGTGCCAGGGTGCAGCGACTTGTTCATCAAGTAATCGTGAACAAATCCCTTCGAGACCTCCTCAGGCATCCAACGCAGGATATCCTCCAGCTCTCGGTATTGAAGCAGACCGGGAGCCGATGTACCCAGACCTATATCCGAATGGACCGTCAGGTTCAGCTCGCCGGCGAAGGAAGCGGCCACCGTGGTGTGAGTCCCCCCGACATCCACCCCCAGCACGCCTTTCTCGGGATCGTACACCTGGCTCAAATAGCGGATCACACGGCCAAAGGCGTCGGCCGTGGGAACCATATCTCCGCCGGACCAATGCATCAGTTCATCGTAGCCAACCACGCGTTCACTGCGGGCATCGGCGATCACCTCGGCCAATCGTTTACGGGCGGGTGCCAGCTCCTCAATGGACAGGCGGGGGCGAACATTGGGCGTCAGTGTGACCTGCACCGAATCATCGAAACGCTCCGCCACCGGGGCCGCCAACGTTCGATTGCCCGCGAAGACTACCTGTGGTTTCTCTCCTTCGGGGAACAAGTCGGCGGTCAAACCTACCAAATCTACCATCTCCAGCACTGAACTGGTCGCCCCACCGTCAGTACCGCCGACCACTATCATCAATTCCGGTCGAGCCCGCAGGATTAGATCAATTTTTTCCTCTTCGGCCTGTCGATCCATCAGCCCGATTTCCCCAACCACGTCCAGGTAAGTTGAAGCGGCCAAGCGTTTGCCACTTTCCATCGAGACGTTGGGCATGAGACCCACCAGTACTGTCTTCACTCTTGGACCCGCCGAGGTCGTTGCCACGAAGGAGTCAACGCCGCTTCCATCCGGACCCACCGGCACGATCAGCATTTCAGCCTCGTCAACCAGCTGTCTCCCGGTCACGGACTGAATTTGATCAAGGGCGATGCGAACCCCCTCTCGCACGTCGAAGAGCGGCGGGCCAGCCGTGGAGAGTGAGCGGCCGCTGGCGACCAGTCGGTAGCGCCCCTCCACTACATCGAAGAGGCTGGCTCGAGTATGAACGCTCCCGACATCGATCGCCAGCAGGGTGTCGGCTTCAAAAGTGTTTTCCATGCGCTCCCGCTAGACTCCAATAACCATGAGCACGAGGTCGACCAGTTCCTGCAGGCGCTGGCCCAGCACAATCAAGGTGGACATCACAACTCCTGCGTACATCACGCCGAAGGTCACCGCGATGAAGATACGCCCCACGTAGGCCAATCCTGCGGACAGCCAGCTTCTCTCCTTTTCACCGGTCTCGGATTGGGAGGCGCTGAAGCGGAAATAGATCAGCGTTGATACGGTGCCAACAAGCAAGATCAGGACATTGGCCGTCCGCTCTAAACCAGTCTCACCTGTTGTTGGCGTGACAGCTGCTGGGCTCAGTGTGTTCATTGCAGCCACAGATTGAGGCAGAAGCGTGCCTGTGATTGCACCGCCCACAACCACAGCCGCACCAACACCCACCATCAAAGCAGCCGAGATGCTTCCCACCCTGCTTAAGGAGGGTGAAATCTTGAATGCCAGCAAGATGATCAGGAACCAGGGAACAATGACCGTCAGATCTGTCACGGCGCCCAAGCCCTGGTTAACTAATGGATCGACCAGCGCCGGCGAAAGCACATTGTGCCAGGCAACCGCACCGGCATAACCGGAGGCCACACCCACAAAGGTATAGGTGGCCATGCGGAAGGCCACATTATCCCGCCATAAATAGGATAGGACCATAATGGTGATTGTGGCTGACATCAAGGTGCCGACAAGATCAAGCGATAGAGCCATCGGCTAGCCCTGCTCCGGTTTCCGCCGGCGTGCGAGCACCCAATCGATCACACCGTAAGCCAACCCCACAGCCAGGATCACTTCAACAGCCAGCGTGCCGCTGCCGAAGGCGTTCCAGCGTTCCTTGGCCAATCCCGCTCGTTGATTGTGCATTTCATACGCCATTGCGTTGGGAAGACCCGAAAGGATACCGTCAACTTGAGGGTCCAGGGACTCGAAATATGGACGGATCATCGGTTCCGCTCCCGCGCTCAGCACCATCACCATTGGTGTGTCCTCGAGCCAGGGGTGCGCTTGCTCCGCCCAAATCCGAGCGTTATCCGTCCCCGCCGTGATGACAGCCACCAAACCAAAATCCGACAGCTGATTCACATTGCGAAGGATCGGCGCCTCCCATCCGCTCGCAAGATTGAGCTCTTCAGGCAGCATGAATCCTTTCAGAATCGCCTCTTGCGGGGCGATGGAGAACAACTGAACCGCCGTCGGACCACCCGAGAGATAACCAAGGTGCAAATAATTGCGGCCGTTCTCGATCTCGTGAGGAGCCCCAACATCTTCGAGTAAGTCCAAGGCAAGTGGCGGTCCGGTTGGACGAGTGGAGAGGGTCACGATATTCACATCGCGAGCCATCAAGTTTTCCAGCATTGTGCTGGCCACGGCCTCGAGCTCCGCGGAGTAGCCGGGCTCATAATCGAAGACCACCAGTGCAGGCTGATCCGCTGGCGCGGTATTAATAACCTCGCGGAAGGTCCCCAGATCTCGGCTTTCCGTGGTTGGCGCAGCAAAGCGCGGAAAGCCGGTTGCGGGCGGCAACAGCACAGCTACGAAGAGCACCAGGCTGATAAGCCACCGGAACAGCGGCAACCTTTCGCCGCGCTCCCTGGCCCCAACCCCTTCGTGATCCTCCCGCTCGATGATCCGCTGCAGAATCTCCGCCTGGGCATATTGACGCTCCGATACCTGCAGGCGGGTACCCACGGAGGTGGAGGTGCGGGGCTTGGCGACCACCGGTTCCGCCATCAGCACGCCGCGCAAGCCGGCCAGAGGACCGACGGATTCGACGGCCCGTTCCTCCTCGGGTTCAATATCAACCACCGGCTGGAAGGTTTCGACCGGTCGCATGGCTTCGAGCCAATTGGGAATAGTCGCTGGAGCTAAATCACCGCTGCGTTCCGGCTCCCCTCCCTCCTCGGCGGCCGCCTCCCGATCCACCTCGGTGAGCCAATCCGGCAGTTCGATCGCATCCAGATCGAACTCATCGGCACCGGAAACAGCTGGCCCTTCCTCAGAGTCATCCATGAGAAGGGCCGGCACATGCGGCAGCTCTTCCTCCTGCTCCTCGGGCGGCGCACCGAGCCCCTCCGGCAGCGGTTTCTCCTCCGCCTCTTCATCAACAGAAAGCGCCTCCCAATCGAACTCCTGCCATTCCTGGCCTTCGCCCTCTTCCGCCTCCAGCTCAGGCCCAGGCTCGAGATCCAACCCCTCGAGCTCTAGATCCTCAGCTGCCCCCAGGCTTTCTTCGTCGAGCCAATCCGGCAGTTCGTCGGCATCGAAGGATTCCAAATTCTCTCCCTCGGCCATCGCTTCCGGCTCGGTGGTTTCAGGGGACTCGGGCAATTCAACCGACTCAGCTGGTTCGACAGGTTCTTCGGCAGCCTCCTCGAATTCGTCAAACCAATCGGGTCGATCTTCAAAGGGGGCTGGGGAAAGTTCTTCGAACTCTTGTTCCCCTGCCAGCGAAGGAGCTTCGCTCTCGTCTTCCTCCACCTCGTCCTCTTCAAACCAGGACGGGGCCTCTCCCTGGGCGAAGTCGGCTTCCGGCTCTTCGTCAAGCCAATCCATCACCTCAGCTTCGTCTCCGGCCCCTTCAATTTCCTCATCATCCTGGATTAAATCCCGAAGCTGTTGCTCTTGATCCTTGGTTTCATCAGCCGCCGGTTCAGGGACCTCGGCATCCCAGTCTGAATCCGACACCGGCGCTGCTTCGTCTTCGGCGGTTTCGGCTTCATCCTGATCACTGGTCTGCCGCAGACGGCTAAGCCAATCCTCCTCCGCCGGCGGTTGTTCCTGGTCATCTTCGAGCCAATCGGGAAGCTCCTCGGGTGGGCCGCTCTCGTCCGTCTCTACGCTGCGCAATCGACTTAACCAATCGGTGTCGCCATCTTCCTCTGGCTCCTCTGGGGGATCCTGATCCTCCTCGGCTCGAGCACGGATCCGGTCCAGCCAATCAGGAACCTCTTCTTCAGAGCCCGCGCCCGGTTGAGGCTCGGGGGTAGCGGATGGTTGATCATCCGCGATCAATGGTTTCAGGCGGGCATCGCAGAAACTGCATTCAACGGCATCCTCCGGGTTCGGCTTGCTGCACATGGGACAACGGATCTCAGCCATCGCGTTACTCCCCGTATGGCCGATCCGAGGCCAGCAGCACGCGCAAGCCCGTGGTAACGGCGCCGAGCGCCACCCCGAGCAGAATCCCCCGTGCCCCGGCCGTTGCCCACACCTGGGTTAGCCAGGCTCGTCCGATGGAGACCGCCTCAAAGGCAATGCTATCTCCGCCGATGATCCAAGGTGCAGTCCCCAGCAGCACCACAATGGCAGTGCCCATGAATGCCAGGGAGATCAAATCCTTACGCCGGCTCAGCAAACGGAAACCTGCGACTGTCAGCGAGATTGCGAGCAGCACCAGCAGGCTCGCCTCCACTGGCACCTGAACGTACTCGAAGAGCAGCAGCACAGCCGGGAAATCTGGGCCGAAAAGCAGCCCCAGCACCAAGGTGACCAGGAACATAAGAATCAGAAGCGCCGAATAGGGCCAACCATCGTCCTGGAGGCTGACCTTATTCCAATGAACAGCCAGCAGATTAGAAAGCCCCAGCAGCAGCGCGGCTGCGGCCAAAAGAACCGCCCATTGGATTAGCAAAAGACGGAGCACGATCAACAGCTCAAACTCGAAGAAATAACCGAGCAGGACGATAAAGCCGACAGCCGAGGCTACAGCCGCCCACAGGACATAAGGCCCCAGTTTCAGATTCATGGCCAGATCCCCAAGGTGCGCAGCACTGTACCCACCAGTATGGCGCCTACCACGATGAATCGAACGATGTCCTGAGTTCGCAGGCTGGCCCGGTGCATCTGATCCACTTCGAGATACGCACCCGTGGCGAAGATTTCCTCGCCGATCAGCGGGTACTGCGAGGTGACATAGAGCAGCGCCTGGGACTGAACATCATCCGTACCGGCCAGCACCAGCGCGCCCTCGCGCTCGCCAAAATCCGCCGCCAGGCCGCCCTCGGCTCCAAAGGAGCCGATGAGCAAATGAACCGAGATGTCCTCCGTATCCAGCATGGTTGGAAGTGTGGCAACGTAGGAGAATGGAGATGGGCCCAGCAGTCGGCCTGAGGTGGGTTCGTAACGGCCGCTCGCGCCGGCTTCCACGTAAGCAGTTCGCAGGGTATCCTGAGCAAGCAAGGCCATGGCACCATCCCCTGCCGTCGCCACCACTGGTTTATCGCTTATGGAGGTGGTTCCCGCGATGTGTCTCAAGGTCGCCAAGCCGGCCAGTGCAGGCGCACTGTCGGAGCCAATGACCGATCCGGTACCAAGCGAAAGGTGGACTCGTTTCCCATCTTCCACCGCGCGCTCAATCGCTTCGCCGAGCGCATCCAATCCCCTCAAAGGCCGAAAGACCACTGGCCAGCGCCGGCCCAATGCTGCGAAAAAGAGCATCAGCATCAGGAACACGACCATGAAGATGAAGCCAAACAAGCCCAGCGGATTCATGATCCCTCTTCCCGCAGGCGGTCAGCCACTTCACGCACCTGATCCGGCTGCTCAAGCCAGCGTGCCCACTCACCAAGCTTGCGAGCATAGCCCTGATCGAACATCGGTTGAAAGATATAGGCGAATTGTGCGCCCAATGGCGCCAATGGAGCCAGGCCCTCCAGGAGGACTGATCCAACACCGCTCAGCCCTAAAGCCTGCAGTTTTGCGTGGAATTTGTCGGCAGCGGGCCTATTCTCACTCATTGCGCGGAGTATAGCACAAGGGTCCTGGCCGAGCCACAGGCGGGGAAAGTTCCACGGGCGCGCTGGCCCCGCTGGCCGTTTTGCAGCCATGAACAGCTTCGATATAATGCGGAACGATTGTTCGGATAGGATGAATCATGAGTCTTGACCTCCCCTCGCTCACGCCACAACTAACTCAAGCCGGCCGTACCGCCGCGAAGCAACTCAGCCGCTTGACTAAGCTGCTGCCGCAGGTCGAGGCTGCGCTCGAAGCCGTCGCTCAGATGGATCGCGAAGCGCTCGCACTCCGCCTGCAGCGAGCCGGCACGCGCTGGTCCGGTGCCGCGCCCACCTCGGAGGATCCGGCCGCCGCCTTTCCGGTCCCAGATTTTGAGGACCGCTACCGCCTGGTAGCAGCCGACGGATCACAGGTGTACCCCGATCGGCATGGCGCAGCCCTTTACTACCTTATCAACATCGGCAGCCTGCAAATGCAACCCGGCAGCGGCCGTGCGCCCACAACCCGCAGTCAACCCGAACTCTTTCACTCGCCGGATGATCTGTACGATGAAACCGGCTCAATCCTTGGCGCCGAGTACATCAACGGCGAGCGGGATGTGGCCGAAATGGCCGAATTGGCACGGCTGGCCGCCAAAGAGCAGCCCGGCGATTGTCTCGCACTGCTGGATAACGGCCTGATGCTATGGCTTATGTTGCAAGTCCGGGACCAGCCCAGGGCTCGTGCTGAGGACCTAATTTCGGAGTACCTGGAGCAAATGAGCCGTCTCCAGGGTGCCGGCGCAGCGTTAGCCGGGATCATCGATCGACCGCGTCACGGCAATGTGCTCGCCCTGGCGCATTTAGGAGAGTTGCCCCAGAATTCCATCAACGATTCAACGCTTCGCGCCAATCCATACCGCGGCCTGAGCGATGCCGCCCTTTTCTTGCGACACTTGAAGGTCGGCGAACGCAGTGCAGCCTTCAAATACGCGTCGCCGGTGAATGAACGGTTTGAAGAGGAGGGCCACCAGATTCTATTCTTCTACCTGCGCACCGCGGAGGAAGTGCTCCTGCGCGTTGAGATCCCGCAGTGGGTGTTCCACTCGTCGCAGCTGCTCAAGCTGGTTCATGCCGGGATCATGGATGATTCGCGTTCCAGCGGTGGCTATCCGTACTGTTTGGCCCGGGCACATGAACTGGCGGTGGTGACCAGCCAGGAGCGCCAGCAGCTGGATCAGATGATGGCAACCAGCCTGGCTCGCCACGGCCTCACACCGCGCGCTTCAACCAAAGCCACCACAAAAACATGGCTCGGCGGCCGCCGAAGCCATCGACTGTAGGAGGGACGGATGGAGGAACTTATCGGCCGCGTCACCCGCTGCAGCACCCGCGGTTTCGTGGGAGCCATGCGCTTACCAGAGCCTGAGGTACCCGCCTTTGGCGGTTTTTGCCTGGCGGAGGCGCAGCAGGGCCAGAGCCAGGTGGTCGGTTTAATCTATGACTTGAGCGTCGGTGATGATGAATTCGCCCGCCAGATTGCCAGCTCCGAGACAGCCACGGCGGAACAGATCGCCGATCACCAGGAAAACCGCCTCGTTCCAGTGGAATTCAGCGCGCTGTCGGTGGGCTATCGCCGGGAGAATGGTTTCATCCATAGCCTGCCGCCGCAGCCACCGCTGCCGCTGGCGCCCATCACGGTGATGCCGCCGTCCGATCTCGAGACATTCACCTCGGACTTTGGCTTTCTCCAGCTGGTGCTGGGTGCCAGCCAATTACCTATCGATGACCTGCTCGCGTCCGCCTTGGCCAACGCGGCGGCGGTGCGCACAGAAGTACAGCAGCGAAGATATCTGGTGGAAGCCGGACGGCAAGCCTCGCTTCTGCTCGGCCAGGATCTGGTCCGGCTGGACAACCTGCTGAGCAGGCTCCGGCAGTTCAGCCATCAATAGAAAACTTCTATTCCAGGAAAGTGAAACCAATGAGCGAACGCCCTGAATTTGACGAACTTTTCCCCGCCTCCGACGGTACCCCATTGGGGATCGTCGTGGAGGGCTCGCTTTCCGCGGGATTGACGGTCAAACTCAACCCACAATTTTCCTTGGAGAAACTGGCCGTAGGGCGTTATGTGGTAATTCAGGGCCGCGAGACCGGCCGCCAGTTCTTCGGATTGCTGACCGACCTGGCGCTGGGCACTTCCAACCCGGATCTGGCGCGCCGACCGCCCTCCCACGAGGATGACTTCACGGCCGATGTCCTGCGCGGCGGGCTAGCCTATGGAGCGGCCCACGTCAGCCCTATGCTGATGCTGGATGAAGAGACCGACGAACCCAAACCGATCAAGACCATCCCGACGCACTTCTCCTCGGTCTTTGAGGCCAGCGCGGAGGATGTGGCCAGGGTCTTTGGCGAGGAGGACGATTCCCACTTCTTCGTCGGAACTCCTCTTGAGATGGAATCGGTTCAGGTCAATCTGGACCTGGAGCGCTTTGTCGAGCGCTCGTCAGGTGTCTTCGGCAAAAGCGGCACCGGCAAGTCCTTCATCACAAGGACGCTGCTGGCCGGCGTGGTCAAATCCGGTATCGCTTCGACCTTGATCTTCGACATGCACAACGACTACGGCTGGGCGGTGAAGGATGAAAGCGGACGTGAGTTCAAGGGCTTGCGCCAACTGTTTCCCGACGGCCGGGTCAGTGTGGTGACTCTGGACGAGCAAACCTCACGAGCGCGCGGTTCCAAGGTCGATCGGGTGCTTCGGATCGGCTACCGGCAGATTGAACCGGAGGATGTCGAGATGCTCAGCGGTTTGCTGGGCTTGACCGAGGTGCAAACCGGCGCGCTGTACTTCCTGCGCCGGAAGCTCGGCCCCGATTGGATCGCCACACTGCTCGAGGAGGGGCCCGAATCCGATGCGCTGCAAGAACTGCTTGAATCCCAGCGCATCGTGGCGGGTACACTGGGCGCGATCCAGCGCAAATTTGAGTTCTTCCGCCGGATGGAGTTCCTGGTGCCAGGCGAAGGCGACGACGCGGTCGATGAAATCTTCCACCGACTGAACATGGGAACCAGCGTCGTGCTTGAATTTGGAGTCTATGGCAACGAGCTTGCTGCCTACATGCTGGTGGCCAATTATCTGACTCGCCGTATTCGCCAGCGCTATGTCTATCAGAAGAACCTGGCTGCCGGCAAGAAGGCCGACGAGCCCGAACCATTGATGATCGTCATCGAGGAGGCCCATCGCTTCCTCGACCCGCAGATTGCCAGCCACACCATTTTTGGCACCATCGCCCGCGAGCTGCGCAAGTACAACGTGACCCTGTTGGTGGTGGATCAACGGCCCAGCGCCATCGACGATGAAGTTATGAGCCAAATCGGGACCAGGGTGACGGGGCTGCTGGATAACGAGGCCGACATCCGGGCAGTTTTCTCAGGCGTCAGCGGCGCCGGCTCACTCCGCGAGGTGCTGGCCCGGCTGGACACCCAGCAGCAAGCTCTGATCCTGGGGCACGCTGTGCCGATGCCGGTGGTCATCCGCACCCGCGATTATGATGCCAGCTTTTATGCCGCGGTGGGGGTGGCGGAGGGGGAAGAGCTGGAGCAACGAGCTAAAGAGGGTAAAGACACCTTGTACGGCGAGAGCTAGCCAGCGCCAGCGGGCTCCGTCAGGAGCTGCTGGTTGGCCCGCTCGGTCAGGTCATAGGATCCTTCACCAATGTGCTGGTAGCGCAGATGACCGTCCTTATCGATCAAATACAAGGTGGGCCAATACCGATTTTCATAACGTCCCCAGTTCAACCGGTCGTTATCCTGCACCACCGGGTACGGAATGTCGAACCGATCCACCGTCTCCACTAAGTTCCCCAGATCGCGCTCAAAGTTGAACTCGGGGTAGTGATTGCCGATAATCACAAGCCCTTGATCCGCGTATCGACGATGCCACTGACGCAAATGGGGGATCACCCGCTGAAAGTTGATGCAGCCGAAGGTCCACATCTCGACCAGTACAACGTACCCACGGAGTTCCGACCAGCGGAGCGGCTCTTCCACATTGAGCCAGACCTCACCTTCCACCGGCGGCGCTTCGCCCAGACCGGGCAATGAGACCTCGAGATCGGCAGCGGCTACCGGAATCATTTGGCATCGGACTGGAACCGACCGCGCCAGGTCCACAGGCTGCCAGCAGCAGCAAAAACCACAGCCCTACCTTCTTCATCGCCAACTCCCCTTCAACCGGATTTTCGAACCCCGGGCAGGTGGATCTTGAAATGTGCTCCCGGCTCAGATTCCTCCAGCCAAATGCGCCCTCCCTGCGCTTCGACCATCCCTTTGGCAATGGCAAGACCCAGGCCGGCACCGCCAAACTCGCCTTCCTGCCGGCTTCGGCTGTTCTCAAACCGGTAAAAGCGATCGAAAACCCGATCGACTGCCTCTGTGGGCACCCCCGGCCCACTGTCCCGGATCGACAGCAGCGCCCCATCGCCCTCGATGGCGGCATTCACCTGGATGCGCCCGCCCTCCGGAGTATGTCGAAGCGCGTTATCGAGCAGGTTGTGAAGCGCTCTTTCGATTTGCCGAGGCACCAGTCGGACGGGGTCCAGGCCCGCCTCGACGCTGGCCGTGAGTTCAATATCCTTGGCCTGTGCCCTCGGCTGCATCCCACCAATCACATCCGATATCAAATCCCGCAAGGAACAAACCTGCGCGCTCGCCTGTAAATGACCGCTATCCAGCTGGGACAGCGAGAACAGATCGTCGATCAAGGAACTCAGCCGGTTGATCTCAAGTTGGCTCTGTGTCAAATAGCGCTCCACTGTGGTCCGGTCCTGGACGACCCCCTCTGCCATCGCATCAATCATTACGCGCAGCGATGAAAGCGGCGTCCGCAAGTCGTGGGAAACCCATGCCACAAAGTCGCGCCGGGAGGATTCCAGTCGTTTTGCCTCCCTGTCGGCCATCTCCAACCGCTGAGCCATGCGGTTGAAACCTTCGGCCAGCCTGGCCACTTCATCTTCGCCCTGGACTTCCACCCGGGTTTCGAAATCCCCCTCACTCCATCTTTCGGCAGCCTGCGCCAACTGGCTCAAAGACCCGGCCACGCTCCTGGATATCAAATAGCCGAAAGAGACCGAGACTCCGCTGGCAAAAAGCAGCAGCACGCTGGCGAGGGCCAGGTCATGATTGCTCAAGAACATCAGCCTGGCCGCCACCCAGACGTTCACCAGGATCAACAACGCCGCCAGCACGTAACCGAGAGTCAAGGAGGAGGCCAGCCCACCAACTCGCCGCCAAATATTCAGTCGATGAACGATAATCCCCAGGACGGCTGAAGCCAGCGCTGTCAGTGAGTAGATGCCCGTCAATTGGAAAAAATCATCCAGGGGTGGCTTCATCCACAGCGCCGTCAGTCCGATGGCGAGACCGAGCGCCAATACGATCCCCAGCAGATAGCGAAGATCCGGTTTCGTCATCATCCACTCACCCGACAAACCTATAGCCAACGCCCCACACGGTCAGCAGCTTTTCCGGCTCCGAGGGATTTTGCTCGATCTTCTCGCGCAGACGCCGGATATGCACCGTAACCGTGGACGCATCGCCGTGAAAATCGTAGCCCCATACCTGATCCAGCAGCTGGTCCCGCTTGAAAACCTGGCCGGGGTTTTGCATCAGAAAATAGAGCAGCTCGAACTCCTTTGCCGTCAATTGCAGTATGTTCCCGCCGGAGAAACCCTCCCGGGTGGCCGGATCCAGCCTGAGGTCGCCGAACTCGACGGGTTCTCCGGCATCGATGGTCCCCTCCTCCCACCGCCGCAGCAC
>JBKHKF010000123.1:0-7428 GCA_046537745.1 Anaerolineales bacterium
CATATTAGCTGTGCGGGGCCGAGAACAGTGGCTGGGCGTGGCCGATACACCTCTGCTCGTGCTGCATGGCGATCCAAAACTATCCACAAAACCGCGGCGCGCCACCGGACTCTATCATTTTGCACTGCTGCATCCTGACCGCGCAGCGCTTGGGCGATCCCTGCGGCGCCTGCTGGATGCGGAGGTGGCACTGCAGGGTGGGGCGGATCACCTTGTGAGCGAGGCGATCTATCTGGCCGATCCGGAGGGAAACGGGATCGAGCTTTATCGTGATCGGCCGCGGGATGAGTGGCCGTATTTGGATGGCGAGCTTCAAATGGCGACCGACCCGCTGGATTGGGATGGGGTCTTGGCGGCTGCATCTGGCGAGGCTGGGAGAACTATGTCCGAGGGAACAGTTATGGGTCATGTGCATTTGCATGTTGCCCAGCTTCAAGAAGCCGAGCGTTTCTATGGCGAGGTGCTCTGCTTCGATCGCGTGCTCCGTTACGGCCGAGCCGCCACTTTCTACTCGGTCGACGGTTACCATCACCATATCGGCTTCAATACCTGGGCCGGGGAACGTGCGCCGGCGCCGCCAGAGGGGTCCGCGGGTTTGGACCATTTCACTCTGCTGTTGCCGTCGGCGCAGGCGCTGGGCTCGTTGTCGGATAGGTTGAAGGATAAGGGGGTCGATCATCTGACGGAGCCCGGCGCGCTGGTGGCAGCCGATCCCTCCGGGAACCAAGTTCGGATCGCGTTGGCGCAAAATAACCGGGCGCCGGGAGGAGATTGACAGAATGGCACATTATCTGGTGAAAGCAGAACCTAAATGGGACAGGCTGAAGGAGTTGAAGGACCGGCTTGAGAGCGGCGAGATCAAGGGGATGCGTCCCTTTGGGCAAACCCTACATCACAGCCTGACCAGCGCGCGGAAGGCTTCGGAGGGGGAGACTGTTTGGGAGGAAGAGGATTATTGCCGGCCGCCTTTGGCGCAGGAGCGGGCCGCCGTGCTGGATGAGTATTTTGATGAGATCGAAGTGGAGACTGTCGAGCAGGGCGAAGGTTGGGAGCAGATTGAAGAATTGCCGTCGATGTGGGAGTAAAAAAGCGCAGGGCACAGAGCACAGAGCGCAGAGCACCGAGTCTTCTTCTAGCTCAAGACGGATCCGTTGAGGCCTGCATCAATCGACAACTCCGCGTTGAACCCGTCGAAGCGCACTTTGCAAAACCACCGATCCTTTCCCTTTCCCCATGAGCACCTCTTGTGAGAGAGGTGTGGTCAGCTGCGCTGCATGGAGGTAAATGGTCTCGAACTATCCATCACCATTAAGGAATAATCGGTGGGAGTGCATTGCAATGCGCCCTTTCAACCGACAGAGTCAGCTTCGATTGGCCACTTCTTTCTTCCAGGAAGCCCCCGGTGTACTCCAAAGCATTACTGCTCGTTACCGTCGCTCGGACGGATTTCGGTATCTCCCTTGAACGCAGACCAGGCGAACCAGAAATGTTCGGCCGATACAATTTGTTCCAGCTGCTCACCCTCCAGCGGCCCTGAGATCGCCTCGCCAAAAATGTTCCAGCTGCTTCCAGTCTCTTCGTCAGTGAATATCTTCTCTTCCCCTGATAGGTTGAAGGTTAATAGCTGATCCCCTACGGTCCTCCGGTACACGGCTGTGGACCCGACATCCCTCGAATTCGCAATCTGGCGCGAATCCACCGCCGACTTGACACCGGACTGCCAGAAGACGACGATTGGCGTTTCGCCAATTTCATCATTCAGCACGATTATCTGTTGAAGACGGCTGAAGGGATAAGCGACTGGCTGTCCTTCCAGTTCCACCGCGACGACCCGCTCCATAGACTCAAGACGATCATCGGCGCTCACGCCAAAGGGGCCGGTGTTCGCCGAATCAAGGCCTGGATAGGGATTCTGGCCATATAGATCGCGGTAGCGGTCAATGCCAGAATCTCGCGACAGTACATCACCTTCGGGGAAGCGGTCCTTGAAGTCCTCCCATGAGATGGTCCTTGAGGAAAGGAATTCAAGCTGAGTGCCGGTTAAGCTGCCGACGACGGCTTCCCCGGTTAACTGCTGCCACCATGACTGCGTTTGCCGGTCATACATGACCAGATCCGAATTTCGCAGGTTGCCGGTGGTGCCAAAGTCGAGCACCTGTCCATCCACTTCTCGATCGAACACTATAGCCGCGTTGCATAACGGGCAATAGGTAACCGCAACAGGCTTGCCGCCAACTTCATCATTGACGATTTCGTGCAGCAGCAGGATGGCCAGTGGATAGGCTTTCGCTTCGCCTTCGTGTTCGAACGCGATCACGGGCCATTCGGCACCGAGCCATTCATCACCCGCATCTTGGTCCACGAATTTAGGATTGTCGATTGGCTGAATGCCGTCCGGTGGCGGTCCACCGGATTGGAATTCAGAAAGAGGGACGCTGTGTTGGCAGAAATCCGTTTGATCCCAGTAGCCTGGCACGAAGGAGATATCTGTATCTGCGAAGGGCTCTTCACAGCTCAAGGAAGACTCGGTTTGGCCGGCTTGATCTGTGGGGGCGGCCGAGGTGGACTCTACAGTAGCAGTGGGTCTCTCCTGATCGACGTTCTGGGTTGCTTGGTCAGGCAAGGCGATCCCCCCGCAGGCCGACAGCAAGAGGCTCACGGCGATAAGCCAGGCAATGCTCCCAAAGATCGTTTTATGACGCATATTCCATATTTCTCCTGATGACACCTGATGACGTATCGGTTCAACCTTGATCCTAACCAGATGCCCCCCGTTTTTCGGTGCTTCACCCTACAAAAGTACCCTTTCCGCTTGACCGAACCGCCGCTGCCATGCTATTCTTTCTCTACCGACCGTTCGGTAGGGAGGTTTATGAACAAGCAGGACATTCTGGAAGCGGCCGCCGGTATCTTTCGGGAGAAAGGGTTTCACGCCACCTCCATGAAAGATATCGCCGAGGCTGTTCATCTTCAGAAGGCCAGCCTTTATCACCATATCGACAGCAAGCAAGAAATTTTGTTGGCGCTGCTCGATCAGGCGCTGGATTTGCTCATTGATGACATGCAATCCATTGTTGAGAGTGATCATCCTCCCCCGGAGAAGCTTAAAGCGGCTATTCATCGGTACATGAACATGCTGGCGGCGAATGCTGACCTGGCGACAGTGCTGCTGCTTGAATACCGCTCGCTCGCCCCGGAGTTTCACCGCAGGCATGTAAAGCGAAGGGATCGTTTCGAATCGCTGTGGCGGCAAATTTTAAAAGAAGGCGTTGACTCGGGCGATTTTCGTGAGCTGGACCCAGCGGTGACCGGCTTTGCACTTCTCGGTGCCCTGAACTGGATGATTACCTGGTATCAGGCGGAAGGCGATCTCACAGCGGGGGAACTTGCCGAGCGGTTTCATGCGATCTTCCACCACGGCCTGGCATTGGATGGCGGTTGAGATGTCACCTGAAATCGTTCGTCATGAGATCTCTGGAGGATGGCGTATTTATCGGCTTCCGCTGGAGGTTTTCCCCGGCTTCTGGGCCAACGCCTATCTGGTGGTTGGTGATGGAACCGTCGTGCTGGTCGATGTTGGATCCGGTCTGGGAGAGTCCAACCAGCTGCTTGATCAATGCATGGCCGAGGTGCGGCAGGAATTTGACGAGGAAGTGGGGTGGGACTCACTATCTCACGTCCTCATCTCCCACGGCCACATAGATCACTTCGGCGGGGTGCGCTTCGTCAAGGAGCGCTCCTCAGCCAGGATCGGGGTCCATGAACTTGACCTCCCGGTGCTGATTGATTATGAGACCCGGCTGGAGTTGATGGAGCGGCGGCTGCGAGGATATCTCATGGAAGCAGGTCTGAGCGCGCAGGATCAGGCGGAATTAATGGACCTGTATCTGATGAATAAGTCCCTCTTTCAATCTGTGTCGGTGGATTTCACCTATGAGGCTGCGGACATGGAGCTTGGTCCCTTTGAGTTCTTCCACGCCCCAGGTCATTGCCCAGGGCAAGTGGTCATTCGGCTGGAGGACGCCCTGCTTACCAGCGATCATGTGCTGCCGGAAGTGACGCCGCACCAATCGCCCGAGGCATTGAGCTTGTCCGCGGGTCTGGATCATTATCTCTCCTCGCTGATTCGACTCATGCCCTTTGCAGATGGCGCGCGACTGATACTGCCGGGCCATGGGGAGCCCATCCAGGACTTGGCTGGCCGGGTCGGGCAGATACGCGATATCCACCTTCGAAGGTTGGAGCGCGTGCTGCAAATGCTCGAGACGCCTCGAACCATCGCAGAAATCTCCTCAACGCTCTTTCCAGGGGTTGATGGCTATCATCGGTTGTTGGCGGTCGAAGAAGCCGGTGCGCACGTGGAGTATCTCCACTCCAGAGGCTTCATCGGTGCAGCCAGTCCGCAGGCACTGCGCTCCGAAGAGGAGCCCATTCCTTACCATCGATTGGCCGGTTCACCGGCCGAACTCCTCGGTCGCCTCGACCGCGCAGAGGCGGGTGCAGCGACCGAATCTGAAAGGAGGATGCATGTACAGCTTTGAACCCACTGAGGAACAGAAGATGTTGGTGGAAGCAGCCCGGCGGTTTGCCGAGAATGAGCTGCGGGCGGCGGCGCATGAGGCGGATGAACAAGAGGCGCTGCCCGGAAACTTGATTCAAAAGGGTTGGCAGCTTGGCCTGCTTCAAGCGAGCATTCCGGAGGAATACGGTGGATTTGGGGATCGCTCAGCCGTCAGTGGCGTGCTTGCTGCGGAGGAGCTGGCTTACGGCGACCTAGCTGCCGCCTTGGCGATCATGCTCCCTGCTACCTTCGCCATGCCGATCCTTATCGCAGGCGACGAGGAGCAAAAGGGCAGCTGGCTGCCGAAAGTGGCTGAAGGGGATTGGCAGCCTTATTCAGCGGCCTTCATTGAACCCGCCTTCGACTTCTTCCCGGGCGAATTGCACACAAAGGCTATGGCTCAGAATGGTGGCTATCGAATCAGCGGCCGCAAGACCTTCGTGCCCTTTGCTGATCAAGCACCTGCTTTTATTGTCTATGCTGATCTCGAGGGTACCCCTGCTGCCTTTGTTGTCGAAGCTGAGGCTGCTGGCCTGTCGGTTGGAGAACGCCAGGGCGTTTTAGGCCTCGGCGCTGTGCCGCTTTTTGAGCTCACACTCGAAGAGGTTGAGGTCGAGCAAAAAGCCCTTCTGCGCGGGACAGATGATGCCAGTGGCCAGATGATCGCCGCCACGCGAACGGCCATCGCCGCGATGGCCGTTGGTTTGAGCCGGGCTTCCTATGAATATTCGCTGGCCTATGCCAAGGAGCGGGTGGCTTTCGATGAACCCATTGCGCAGAAGCAGTCGATCGCCTTTATGCTGGCCGAGATGGTCACGGAGATCGAGGCGATCCGGCTGATGGTTTGGGAGGCAGCCTGGAAAATCGACGCCGGCGAGCCAGCTGAAGAGGCAGCCTACCTGGCCCTGATGGGTGCTTCGGATATGGCAATGATGGTGACCGATCGCGGCGTGCAAATTCTAGGTGGTCACGGCTACATTCGTGAGCACCCGGTGGAGCGGTGGATGCGAAACGGACGCGGCATCCCGACGTTCGCCGGGTTGGCGATGGTTTGATGGTTGGAAGTGCTGGAAGGCAGTAAAGAGTTAAGAGTTGAGAGTTAAGAGTTGATTCGAGATATGCGTTTAGATTGTAGGAAAAGTTGGCAAGCAGGCATCAGGTGCGGTTCTTCTTGGGCGAGCGGCTTTTCCCATTGATTTACAGACTCTGAACTCCGGACTCTAAACTCAAATCACATTTGCTGGCAGATTGTAGACTGCAAGATTGCGGATTAGACGGATTAAGGAGCAAAGCCATGATCTCCTTTGAAATGCCCGATACGCTGAAAAAGACCAATCGAATGATCGAGACGGTGGCTGAGAACATGATGCGGCCGCATTCCTGCTATTTCGATGAATATGAGCACGAGATCCCGTGGGATTACATCAACTTCATGCACGAAGCGATGAAGGCGACCGGCGCGGGGTCGCTTGCCCCTGAGGAATCCAAGGATAAAGATCGACCCAGTCTGGGCTATCAGCGGCTGGCCTTCATGATCGAAATCCTGTCCTGGGGCGATGCGGGTTTTTACCTGTGCACGCCGGGCGGGGGACTTGGCGCAGCCGCGGTTGAAGCAACGGGGACGCCTGAGCAGAAGGAGCGTTTCCTCAAGCGATTTCAGGAGGATGAGCCCGTTTTCGCAGCCATGGCGATGACCGAGGCGCACGCCGGTTCGGACACCTCGGCGATCCGAACCAGCGCGGAGCTGGACGGCGACGAGTGGGTGCTCAACGGTGAGAAGATTTTTGTAACCGCCGGCCATAAATCACTGGAAGAGACGCCGGGGTTCGTGGTGGTGTGGGCCACGCTGGATCCGGAAGCAGGGCGGCGCGGCATGCGTCCCTTCGTGGTCGAAGCTGGAACTCCTGGCTGCAAAGTCACCGGGCTCGAGAAGAAGCTCGGCATCCGGGTGAGCGACACGGCCACCATCGTGCTCCAGGACTGTCGAGTTCCATATGAGAACATCCTGGGCAGCCCAGAGATCGACGGCGAATCGCGCAAGGGCTTTAAGGGAGCCATGAAGACCTTCGATGCGACCCGGCCGCTGGTCGCCGCCTCGGCCCTGGGGATCGCGCGGGCCACGCTTGAGATGCTCAAAGAGATGCTCAAGCAGGAGGGGGTGGAGATCCGCTACGGGCTGCCACGAAATAGAATGACCAATCTTGAGCGCGAGATCATTGACATGGATGTGATGCTGAGATCAGCCTGGCTGCTGGTGTTGAAGGCTGTTTGGCTCATCGATCAGCGGAAGCCGAATACACTTGAATCCTCCATGGCCAAGGTCCGGGCCGGGGATGTTGTTGTAAAGATCACCCAGCGGGCGGTCGAACTGATGGGGCCGCTGGGTTATTCACGGGACACTTTGGTGGAGAAATGGTTCCGTGATGCCAAAATCAATGACCTCTATGAGGGCACAGGTCAGATCAACCGGCTGGTGGTCGCCCGCCGGATCCTGGATTACGGTCGTAAAGAGCTTTCATAAGCGAAAATAGATGTATGCTGCCGGAATCCCCGGTGGTGTTGGTTGGAAGGAGCGCTGAATGAATAAGCCGATCCGTGAAGCGGTGGTGATTGGTGCTGGCACGATGGGCGCACAGATCGCAGCACATTTAGCCAACGCGCATGTCAAGACCTGGTTGCTGGATATCGTTCCGGACCAGCTGACGGAAAAAGAAGAGAAGGCGGGATTCACCCTGGAGGATAAACAGGTTCGCAACCGCATCGCGCGAGA
Organism: Anaerolineales bacterium; assembly: GCA_046537745.1. Classification (GTDB taxonomy): domain Bacteria; phylum Chloroflexota; class Anaerolineae; order Anaerolineales; family E44-bin32; genus DASWJQ01. Next base: position 7,332 of record JBKHKF010000123.1, read on the forward strand.
GGGACTGGGGCGTGCTAGCAAGGCGAGCCCGGCTGCGTTCTTCACTGAGAGCAAGAAATCGTGGATCACGATTGGAAATCTCGAAGATTACCTGGAG
>JBKHKF010000124.1:0-7426 GCA_046537745.1 Anaerolineales bacterium
GGCTCAGGGGTCTCAGTGGTCGGCTCGGGCTCAGGGGTCTCAGTGGTTGGCTCGGGCTCAGGGGTCTCAGTGGTCGGCTCGGGCTCAGGAGTCTCGGTGGTTGGCTCGGGCGACGGTGTCTCTTCGGTCGGCTCGGGTGGGTCAGTCGGTGCCTGCTCGCGAATAGCCTCTGTGTGCGAGATATCCTTGCAGACGCTGGTCGATTTGAGCTGTTCGATTGTCACAGAATTGGTGCCCAGGCCGGACACGCTATAGCAAGCCTCTCCTTCTACAGTGATCGTTCCGTCGGTCGTTCTCGAAAAGCAAGCATCACCGGCTTTAAGGCCTGCTTCCACATAAATCCAGCCAGAAGGTGCGTTGAAGGTGTGATCGCCACCGTCATCATACTTATCCCGTTCCTGTCCTGCGCCGGCTGCCAGACAGTTGCCCTGACCTTGCGTGGCAGGTGATGCCTGAACGCCCAGGGTTGAGCCCAGAGATACCGATAGGACCAGGCTGATGATCCCTAGCGTGTACAGCACTCCGGCAAGTTTGCCAAGCGTCCCGTAAAACCAACGATTAATCATTATTGCTCTCCTTCTTCTCGCGTTCATTAGTCAATTCCTGCCGGAGCTCTCGCCCGGGATTGCTTTCGTCGTCGGCTAAAAGCTGATAACCGACGTTGGTCTTCGTTTGGATCAGCTGTGGATCGGCTGGTTCGGCCTCCAGCTTCTGCCGCAGCTGGTGGACCAAATACTTAATCCGGTCCCGTTGATCTTCCTCGCTGTCAGGCCAAATGGCGTCCGAAATCTGGTTGTAGGTGGCTGGCCGCGGTGCATGTTCGGCCAACGTGGCGAGCAGCGCGAATTCGTTAGGAGAAAGATCAACCGCGCTTCCCCGGAGTGTGACGTGATGAGTCTCCGGCTCAATGGTTAATTCCGCTCTCGGGAAGGCATACATCTTGGGCTGCGCATTCCCGTTCGATCTCCTGAGGACAGCTCGCACTCTGGCGGTCAGCTCAGCCGGTCGAAAGGGCTTCGTCACATAGTCGTCGACGCCAGTGTTGAGGCCATCAACAATGTTTTCTGTGCTCGCCAGTGCGGTGACGAAGATGACCGGCACCTTGCTCAGGCGGCGGACTCGGCGGAAGGTCTCCCACCCATCCATGGAGGGCATCATCAAGTCAAGCAGGATGGCGTCCGGTTTCTGGTTGGCCATTTTCTTGATGGCCATGTAGCCATCACTGGCTCCAATGACGTTGATCCCTGCCTGGCGGAGGGTGGCCTTGATCAGCTCGACGCTGTCAACGTCGTCGTCCACCACCAGCACCAACGGCCGATATTCCTGTCGGCGGATCTTGTCCAGATCCATCCCTTGCCCCGGCGTTGTTGCGGCGCGCGCAAAATCATATGAAGATGTAGATGCAGTATTTTCCATGGCACCTCGTGCAGCTGGGTTGTGCTGCTAAATGCGTATATGTGGTCTATCCCAAAGCAACGGGCCAAGGGATAGCGTCATTTTGGACTTACTAGAAGGAAAGCGGGTCCTCCCCCCGGCAACTTCTAATGACAATTCTTTCGCATTGTGTGACAAATGTCATCACCCATTTGGATGAAATTGGTCGGTTTATGTTTGGTCGAGGATGGAAATTCATTGGAATGGCACCTTGGTAGCTGGCCGAATCGCGCTGGTGTCCGAGCGCGCGGGTGGTCCGGAGCAGGTTGTTAGGTCGAGGTGAGCTGGCCGTTGACCATTGGCGTGGTGGTATCATGTGCCGCAATCATGGAAGCAGGTGTGGATTACGGCGACGAGCTGGGCCTGGCGGTGGTAGCGACCGATCAGTTAGCCCGCGCCGGCCTGGCCAATCTGATAGTGGAGCTACCGGGGCTGCGCGTGCTGGGGGAGTATCTCCATCTGCGCCTGGGTCATTCCGGCGGCCCGGTGGTCGACGCGGCAGGCTCGCTGGTGGGCTTAAATGCGCGAATGGCCGGCCCCGAAGTTGGGCTTGCCACCCCCAGTCATGTTATCAGCAGTTTTCTCAAACGGTCCTTTTTGGATCGGGAAAGCGCGAAGCCGCTGGGTATCCGGGACCAGGATCTGACGCTGGCACTTGGTAATTAAGGATACAGCTGTGGGAACATGTGGCAGCCGTATCCAGGAGAGCCTGCTCGACTGGGATCAGGTGGAGGTTAAGCCACATCCGTTTGGGTGCTAGCCTATTTCATGGGTCGTCGATCGACCGCGTGGATGGCGATCGCTGGTTGGACATCCCCTTTTCCAGAAAAGTTCCTCATGCGCTGGTGGGCCCCGGTCAAGTGGAAATACAACCCTGCGCTCCTGATTCCGGCTGATCTCGCATCAGTCTGCGATCGGAAGCGGACCTGGAACGAGCGCTGCAATAGCCTCAGCCTACTTTCAGCAGCACGTTGAAACGCTATGAATTCTGGTCGTTAATTTCCATCGACCTGCGGCCCACTTCTGGCCGCCTTTTCGATTTAGCGAGCCATCGGATTTTATGGGAGAATGGGGCAACTTGGTGAAGCAATCATTGCAGGAGAAAACGCCGTGACCGAAACAGCATCGACGCTGCCAAAATGGGATCTATCGGTGGTTTACCCAAGTCTTGAATCCGATGAATTTGAACGGGGATTCGAGGCTTTCAAGTCCGATGTAGCCGACCTCAAGGACAAATTCGATCGACACGAGATCGACCTGGCCAAAGGGCTGACGGTCGACGACTCATTGATTTCAACCTTCGAGGACATCCTCTCAAATTTCAATCAGGTTATGGAGAAGGCCGAAACCTTGGAGGCGTTTATCTTCAGCTACGTCTCGACGGATTCGACGGATGATCTGGCGCAGGCCAAGCTCAGCGAGATGGAGCAGGTCGGGGTCCAGCTTTCGATGATGGCCACCCGACTGACAGCCTGGCTGGGGTCGATGGATGTCGAGGCGCTGATCGATGCGTCAGAAACGGCGGCGGCTCACGCCTTCGCACTTCGCAAGGCAAAGCGTGAGGCGGAGCATTTGATGGCTCCGGAGAAAGAGGTGTTAGCGGCCAAACTGTCGCTCACGGGATCAACAGCCTGGTCGCGGCTGCATGGTGATATCTCTTCCCAGATCAACGTAAAACTTGAAATTGAGGGTGAGGAGAAGACCCTGCCCATGAGCGCGGTTCGAAATCTGGCCTATGAGGCCGACCGCGCAACTCGAGAAGCGGGCTACCAGGCGGAATTGGAGACCTGGGAGAGCTGGCAGGTCCCGCTGGCGGCCGCCATGAACGGCATCAAGGGCGAGGTCAACACGTTAAATGAAGAGCGCGGGTGGGAATCGGCGCTGGACCGATCGCTTTTCCAGAACAATATGGATCGCCAATCCTTTCAAGCCATGATGACGGCCGCGCGAGAGGCCTTCCCTGATTTTCGCCGCTACCTGAAGGCTAAGGCCAGGGCGCTGGGTCTGGAGCGGCTGGCTTTTTATGACATCTTCGCTCCGCTGGAGAGCGGCGGCCAGGAGTGGCGCTATTCGGACGCCACCGAGTTCATCCTGGAGCATTTCGGCGGCTATTCGGAAAAAATGCGGAATTTAGCCGCCAGGGCTTTTGATGAGAATTGGATTGACGCAGAGCCGCGCCCCGGCAAGCGGGACGGCGCTTTCTGTATGTGGCTGATGCCCGAGCAATCACGAATACTATCGAATTATCAGCCCTCCTACGACGGCATGAGCACGCTCGCCCACGAGCTTGGCCATGCCTACCACAACCTGAATCTCTCCGAGCGCACCGCCGTCCAGCGGGAGACACCGATGACGCTGGCAGAGACGGCCAGTACTTTCTGTCAGACGATTATTCAGAAGAAGGCGCTGGAAGTGGCCGATGAACCCGGCCAAATATACATCCTCGAGAACGCGCTTCAGGACTCCTGCCAGGTGGTTGTCGACATCACCTGTCGCCTGCAGTTCGAACAGGAAGTTTTTGAGAGGCGGCACGATCGGCCGCTTTCCGCCGAGGAATTCAACCAGCTGATGCTGGAGGCGCAGGCCGATACCTATGGCGACGGACTCGATCCCGACCTGCGTCATCCCTATATGTGGGCTGTCAAACCCCATTATTACAGTGGGGGTCGCTCCTTCTACAATTACCCATACATGTTCGGTTTGCTCTTCGGCTACGGCCTGTACGCAAGGTATCAAGAGGATCCCGAGGGGTTCCGTCAAGGCTATGATGATCTGCTAAGCTCGACGGGCATGGACGACGCGGCCAGCCTGGCCAAACGCTTTGGAATTGACATCCAGACGCCCGATTTCTGGCGCAGCAGCCTGGACGTGATCCGTGAGGACATCGATCGGTTCGAAGCATTAGTGGCGGCTTGATAGTCGATTTTGGTGTCAAAAGGCACCTGACAGCTGCATGTTAGAATGCCGATAATTGCACAAATGCAGATAGGTTGCGGAGGTCAATATGACCAATCTTAGGACCACGGTCGAGGGCAGCCTCCAGTATCGAGGCCGGGAGGGGCAGTGGAGTTTTCTGCTGCACCGGCTGACGGGTCTCGGTACGCTGTTATTCCTGGTTGTCCACATCCTCGACACGTCCACTGTTTATTTCGCCCCCTCGTTATATGAGCACGCCATTGCTATCTACCAATCGACGCCGTTCATGATCGGCGAAATCGGGCTGGTCTTCTCCGTGCTGTATCATGGCGTCAACGGATTGCGCATTGCGGTCTTCGACCTGTTTCCTCATTTTTGGCGTGAAAGAACTCAAAAGCAGTCTTTCTACGCCACACTGGGACTGGCCGTGCTGCTTTGGCTGCCGGCCGCCTACTTAATGGCTCGAAGCATGCTCGAGCACAACTTCGGGCTGTGAGGAGATGACCATGACAACCACAGAGACAGCCCGCCAGGTTACGGTCGAAAAGAATTACGAGACCTACGCCTGGCTGTTCATGCGCTACAGCGCAGTGCTCTTGATCCCGCTGGTCTGGATCCACGTGCTGATCAATGACGTGCTGGTCGGCGTTCATGCCATTGACCTGGATTATGTCGCTCAGCGCTGGGCCCTGCTCGGCTGGCGGATCTACGACATTTCGCTGCTGGCCTTCGCCTTCGCTCACGGGGTCAACGGTCTTCGCACGGTGCTCCGAGACTACATACATAAGCCGTCGCGCCGGCGGGTTCTGGATTGGTCCCTGCTGATTGGTTGGCTTATCATCTCGGCTATCGGTGCGGTGGCCATCATCGCCGGGGTGCGGTTTCCGCAATGACACGGCAAGCTTGCATTGAAAAGATAGGAGAGCGGGCATGACCAAGGTCCACCAGCACGAAGTTGTGATTGTCGGCGCTGGCGGCGCAGGCCTGATGGCCGCGTTGTATGCCTCCCGCGAGACGGATACGGCGGTGCTGAGTAAGCTCTATCCAGTGCGCTCTCACACCGGGGCCGCGCAGGGCGGCATCGGCGCCGCCCTGGGCAACGAAGAGGAAGACCGCGTCGAGTGGCACACTTTTGACACCGTCAAAGGCAGCGATTACCTTGGCGATCAGGATGTCATTGAGTACATGTGCACCGAGGCAGTTCCGGTCATTTACGAACTGGAGCATATGGGGCTCCCGTTCGACCGGACCCGGGATGGCAAGATCGCGCAGCGCCGATTCGGCGGGCACACCAATAAAGAGACCGGCCAGCCGGTGCGCCGCTCCTGCTACGCAGCCGACCGCACCGGCCACATGATCCTGCAGACCCTGTACCAGCAGTGCATCAAGAACGAAGTCAACTTTTATGATGAGTTCCAGGTGCTGGATTTGATCATTCGCGATGGCAAGGCTGCCGGCGTGGTGGCGGTGGAAATGCTCACCGGAGAAGTGCATGTTTTCCACGCCAAGGCCGTCATCCTGGCCACCGGCGGCTGGGGGCGCGTTTGGGAGATCACCTCTAATGCGCTGACCTACACTGGTGACGGCATGGCCTGGACTTTGCGGCACGGTCTGCCAGCCGAGGACATGGAGTTCTTCCAGTTTCACCCGACCGGTATTTATCGGCTGGGGATCCTGATCACGGAGGGTGTGCGAGGCGAAGGCGGCGTGCTGATCAACGACGAGGGCGATCGCTTTATGGCCGAGTACGCCCCGACGGTCAAGGACCTGGCATCGCGCGATGTAATCAGCCGGGCGATGTACATTGAAATGAAGGAAGGTCGTGGAATCAACGGAAAGCGCTATCTGCACCTGGATGTGCGGCCGGAAACGGTCAATCATTACGCTGAGATTGACGGGAGGACGCGGCCGGATGGCACACCTTACCGACTGACGTTGGACGATATCCAGGCCAAGCTGCCCGAGATCATCGATTTCTCTCGAACTTATGTCGGCGTGGATCCTCTGGAGGAGCCCATCCCGGTGCAGCCGACGGCCCATTACGCCATGGGCGGCATCCCGACCAATCACCGGACCGAGGTGCTGACCGGCGAAGGTGACGAGAAGATGCCTGGTTTGTATGCGGCCGGCGAGGGGGCCTGCGTCTCGGTTCATGGCGCCAATCGACTGGGAACCAACTCGTTGCTCGACCTGGTGGTTTTCGGCCGCGAAGCCGGGCGGCACGCGGCGGAGTACGCCAAAGGCGCGCAGTTCACCGCGCTGCCCGATGAGCCGGACGCTTCGGTTCAGCAGGAGCTCTCCCGATTGCGCAACGCCGACGGCTCGGAATCGGCAGCGAAGATTCGGTCAGAGATGGAATCCACCATGTTTGATAACGTGGGTGTATTCAGAACCGAAGATGGAATGGCCGAAGCCCTGGAAAAGATCGGTGAGCTGAAGGAGCGGTACAAGAATGTGCGCTCCGGCGATACGGGACAGGTCTTTAACATGGACCTGCTGCAAACCTGGGAGCTTGGCTGTCTGCTGGACATCGCGGAGGTCACGGCGGCTTCCGCCCTGGCCCGCAACGAGAGCCGCGGCGCGCACGCCCGCGATGATTACCGGGAGCGGGATGACGAGAACTGGCTGAAGCACACCATGGCTTATATGAAGCCGGAGGGTGGCATCGAATTGCGCTACAAGCCGGTCACAATAACGAAGTACGAACCGAAGAAGCGGACTTACTAGAGGTAGGAGGGGATATGGAAGTCACACTCAAACTGCTGCGCTACAATCCGGAAGCGGATGAAAAGCCCCACTACCAGACCTTCACGCTGGAGGCCGAGCCCAACCACCGGGTGCTGGATCTGCTCCATCATGTGAAATGGCATCAGGATGGAACGGTCACCTATCGTTCTTCCTGTGAACACGGCATTTGTGGCTCGGATGCCATGCGTATCAATGGCGTAAATCAGTTGGCCTGCAAGGCGCTTGTGCGCGATCTGGGACAGGAAATTACCGTCGAACCGCTGCTTGGTTTGCCGGTGATCAAGGACATGATCGTGCGTTCCCACCAGATGATGGGCCACGATTCGCG
>JBKHKF010000125.1:0-7411 GCA_046537745.1 Anaerolineales bacterium
GATATCCTCTTCACTGACCCAGGTGGGGTCGGTGGCAGCTACCTGCAGCGAAATTTCGTGGGCGAATTCACGAAACTCATCCGTGCGCGCCACAAAATCCGTCTCGCAGTTGACTTCAACCATCACGCCGACACGGCCGTCGCCATGGTCGTAAAGATCCAGGGTCCCAGCCGAGGTTGCCCGATCGGCGCGCTTGGCCGCCTTGGCCAGGCCGCGCTGGTGCAGGATCTCGGAGGCCTTCTCAAAATCGCCCCCCGCCTCATCCAACGCGCGCTTGCACTCCAGAACGCCGGCGCCGGTCTTTTCCCTAAGTTCCTTAATTAGCTCGGTCGAGGCGCTCATTCTTCCTCGTCTTCCTCGTCCTCGTCTTCCTCGTCCTCATCTTCGTCGTCTTCTTCATCGTCATCTTCGTCATCCTCCTCGGACTCTTCTTCCTCGTCCTCGGAGTCATCTTCACCCTCGGTCTCTTCGGCCTCTTCTTCCTCGGCTTCAGATTCCTCGGCTTCCTCTTCCTCGCTGGCCTCTTTTGAGTCGTCAGCCTCTTCGGCTTTCTCCTCGCCATATTCGCCGGATTCGAGCTTGGCCAGGGTGGCTTCACCCAGAAGCTCCTCATCGGCCATATCCTCAAACTCCGGCGCCATTTCGGCCGGCGCACCCTCGATCTCGGCTTGTTCAGCCGCCAGATCCTTGCGCATGGCCAGGCCCTCCATGACCGCATCCGCGATCACGGATGTGAGCAATTTGATGGCGCGAATGGCATCGTCGTTCGAGGGGATGACGTAATCCACGTTGCCCGGGTCACAATTGGTATCCACCAGGGCCACCACCGGGATCTCCAGCAGATTGGCTTCGTGGACGGCGGTCTCTTCCCGATTGACATCCACGACGAACAGGATTTCGGGCAATCCGTTCATCTCTCGAATGCCGCCAAGACGGCCTTCGAGCTTGTCAATCTTTCGGTTGAGCATCAGGGCTTCCTTCTTGGTCAGAAGGTCAAACTCGCCCTCTTCGCGCCGGCGCTCCAAATCCTTCAACTCGTCAATGCGGCTGCGGATGGTGCGCCAATTGGTGAGCGTGCCGCCCAACCATCGCAAGTTGACGTAGGGCATCCCGCACCGCTCGGCCTCGACCTGAATGGTCTCCTGCGCCTGGCGCTTCGTGCCGAGGAACAGCACCTCGCCGCCGTTGGCGACCGTGTCGCGGATCAGCGCATAGCTCTCTTCCAGCGATTCCAGCGTCTGCTGCAGATCGATGATGTGAATGCCATTGCGCTCGGTGAAGATGTAGTTCTTCATGTGGGGGTCCCACTTGCGGGTGCGATGCCCGAAGTGGACGCCTGTTTCCAACAGCGCTTTCATACTAACTACGGCCATGTCATTACCTCCAGTGCGTTTTAATCCTCCGCCTCCTTCCTTTCCCGTCGGAACCGGTTGGCCAACCGGCACGCCCAACGAGATCCGGAGACGTGCGTGATAGTGTGTCGCCCTTGCGGGCAGAGTCGCTCCCGCCGAGCCCTGCGGGCACCGCGGGAGCGCGGCTAGTATACCACAGCTGAGCTGGTTTTCTGGGGAAACATTAACCCGGTTTTGACGTTTTCTTCGCCTGAACACGCCGCATAAAACGATCGCGGTCGATGACGGCTCGGGTATGCTCCACCCGGCCCACCAGCTCCGTCTCATCCCGTATTCGAGCGGAAAAGCGCAGGCGGTTCCCCTCAACTTCGAGGACCTCGACCGCGACAGATATGGCATGGCCCACCGGTGTGGGTGCCAAATGATGCACCTCCAGCTTCACACCGACGGTTGACTGCTCAGGCTTTAAATAGCGTTGCGCCAACTCCGCACAGGCTCGCTCCACCATGGTGACCATGGCCGGGGTGGCGAAGACAGCCACGTCGCCGCTGCCGAGATGCGGCGCTGTTTGGTCCTGGCGCACACGCTCTTTCAGTTCGGCCGATAAGCCGGGTTGGAGCTGATCAACTGAGGTCATTCAGGGCCATTGATTTTAGCAGGTAAGGCAACGGCTACGGCCACAGCGTGCTCGTGAGTGTGGCTCAAGCTGATGGACCAAACCGCCAGGCCCAGCTCTTCGGCGATCTCCTCGGCAGCCTCGTGCAGATGGAGAATGGGCTCCCGGCGCTCGCCGTTGACCACCTCTATATCCTTCCAGCGAACATCCCCGATGCCGGTACCCAGGGCCTTGGCGACGGCTTCCTTGGCCGCAAATCGGGCCGCCAGGGCCGGCGTACGGCCACCGCAGTCGATCAGTTCCTGAGCCGTAAAGAACCGGTCAAAGAACCGCTGCCCGTGGCGGACGATCGCCCGGTCGATTCGCTCGACCTCGATGATATCTACACCCGATCTCAGCATGCCGTCATTCCCTTTAGCTTGGGCCAGCAATGCCAAGCGCTAACCGGTCAGGATGAAGAAATTCCTCCGCGACCCGCTGGATATCCGAACGGGTCACCTCAGCGATGAGGCCCGGATAGCGCCGATAGTAGTCCAGACCGAGTCCGTGGCGCTCAATGTGAATCAAGGAGCCGGCCACACCCTCATTTGATTCCAGCTGAAGAGGAAGGCGGCCGATGTAATTCGATTGAACGTCGAAAAGCTCCTCCGCTGTCACTTCTTCTTGAGCAAACCGGCCGAGTTCTTTCCGGGCCAGATCGATCGCTTTCTCGACGTTTTCCGGATTTACACCAGCCATAACCCGCCAGGGAGAAGGACCAACACCGCCGCCCAACGAGCTGTAGGCGTAGTAAGCGAGCCCTGCCTGCTCGCGAATGCTGTCGCCCAACCGACCCATCAAACCAAAGCGTCCCAACACATTGTTGCCCAAACTTGCTGCCAGGTAATCCGGATGGGAGCGGCGGGGTCCCGGAGCACCAAGCACGAAGTCCGACTGGCTCTTGTCCGCCAGCGGTACGTGCGTGCGCACCAGTTTCTCCGGAGCTTCGACATCAGGGACATGGAGTTCGCTGACTTCCGCTCGTGCGGTCCAGGCGCCGAGGGCTCCTGCCACCGCTTCGACCGCCTCCTCCACTTTGATCGCCCCGACAATAGAAATAACCAGACCAGCCGGGCCGTAGTGCTCCGTGTGAAAGCGCTCAAGGTCGGTTAAGTTCAGATTGGTGACAGTTTCTCGGTGACCGTCGCTCGGTCGTCGATAAGGATGATCTGGATAGGCCAATTCATCGAAAGCCATGTTGGCCCGTGCGCGAGTGTTCTGATCACGTATGGAAAGGCCGGTCAGCTTCTCGGCCCGCAGCTGTTCCACAGCTGCTTCAGGAAAAGTCGGCTCCTGCAATGCTTCTGCCAGCAGCTCCAGCAAAAGCGGCAGGTCTGCCGCTAATGCCTTTCCACGGAAGCTGGCAAAGTGGGTTCCGGCACCAATGCTCAGATTTGCGCCGATGGATTCAATGGATTGATATATCTCATTGAAACTGCGCTGACCAGTCCCCCGCATCAACGCGGAGGCTGTCAGGCTGGCCAGGCCTTCTTTGCCTGATGGATCGAAGATCGATCCCGCCGGCAAGAAGCCCGAAATCACTATGGAAGGGCTGGCGAAATTTTCCCTTGACATCACCACCACACCGTTGTCCAGCTCCTGGCGCAGGATGTCATCAGGTCCCGGGAGTGAGCTCAGGTCCAGGCTTGGAAGTGACTTGGCTGCCTCAGCCATGGGCCACCTCCGACACCGGTCTGTACATGCCGACGGTGCGCTTGCTCGGCAGGAGGTACTGATGGCTCACTCGCAGGATATCCTCCGGCGTGACCTCACTGACCCGGTCAAGATACGTTTCGAACCACGAATAATCATCGAACATCTCACTGTAGCCCAACCAGAAAGCCTGATTGCTGATGCTCTCGCTGTCATAGGCGAAAAGGGCTTGGGCTTGCTTAATCGCCTTGCTGACCTCCTCCTCGGATACCTGTTGGTCCTGCATCCGTGCGATCTCCGCATCCACGGCCTCCAAAGCAGCTTCAGGAGTCTGGTCCGGTCGCACCGTCACGCGCAGCGAGTAGAGAAAGGGATCGATGGTGGCCGCTAGACCGCCTTGAACCGAGGCGGCCAAGCCGCCTTCCACCAGTTCCCGGTACAGCCGGGAGGTCTTGTTGGATAATCCGCCGCCGTAGGGGCTGAAAGAGGAAGCACCCGAAAGAATGCTATCCAACACAGCCAGCGCGTAAAAATCCGTCTCCGTCGGCGCGGGTGCGCGATAGCCAATAGCCAGGATCGGCGTCTCCTCGGCGCCTTCCACAGTGACCATCCGCTCCCCACGCTGATCCGGCTCAGGCCGGACCTTTGTATCAGCCAATTGGCCGGACTCGATTTCACCGAAATAGGACTCCACCTTCGCCAGCATGGCCTCGGTATCAAAGTCTCCGGCCAGGGCCAGCACGGCGTTATTCGGACGATAATGCCGGCGATAGTAGTCATACAAGTCATCCCGGGTCATCGTTTCCAGATCGGCCATGTCGCCGATGACCTCATGGTGGTAGGAGTGGACGCGGAAGGCGGCCGCCTGCATTTCTTCGTCAAGCCGGAACGAGGGGCTGTTCTCATGTCCTTGCCGCTCCGAGATGATGACGGTCCGCTCGGATTCCACCTCGGCCGGATCAAAGATGCTGTTGACCATCCGGTCCGCCTCAAGCTCCAGCGCCAGGTCAATCCGGTCGGCCGGCATGGTTTCGTAATAGGTGGTCCAATCCATCCAGGTGCCCGCGTTCCAAACGCCGCCATCGCGTGAGATGGCGCGGTCAAGCAAGCCGGCCGGGAAGGTCGGCGTGCCTTTGAACTGCATGTGCTCCACCCAGTGGGAGATGCCGGTGATTCCGGGACGCTCGTTCCTCGATCCCACCCGGTACCAAAGCCAGCTGGAGATCAGCGGCGCGGTGTGCATTTCCTTCAGCCGCAGCTCCAGGCCGTTGTCAAGCCGGGTGCGAAGGATCGGGCTTTTGCCTGCTTTGCTCATGAGTGATCCCCGTTGATGGGCTGGCCGTCAGGACCGTAGCCGCGTCCCATCCCCAGATGACGAATGCCCAAATCGGCCATCTGAACCGGATCGTAAATGTTGCGGCCATCCACGATGGCGGGATCGGGCATGATATCCGCCACTCGCTCAAGATCGAGCTGCTTGAATTCATTCCACTCGGTGCAAACCACCAGCGCATCACAGGATTCCGCCATGGAATAGGGATCCTCAGCCATCGTTACATCCGGGAGCAACGGCTGAGCACGGCTCATACCCACCGGGTCGTACGCTAAAATTTTAGCTCCTCGGCTTTTCAGCAGGCGGGCAACGTCAATGGAAGGCGCCTCGCGCATATCATCGGTATTCGGCTTGAAGGTCAAGCCCAGCAGCCCCACTCTCTTGCCGGTGAGATCCCCGAGCAGTTCCTCCACCTTATCAACCAGCTGATCCCGGCGGTGGTCGTTGATGTCCATCACCGCCTGTAACAACTGCGGGTGGCTGCCTTTCTGTTCAGCCATGTGGGACAGCGCCTTGACATCCTTCGGGAAACAGGAACCGCCGTACCCCAACCCCGCATCCAGGAAATACGGGCCGATACGAGGATCGTAGCCCATCCCTGTTGCCACTTCCTTGACATCGGCACCCAGCGTCTCGCAAATATTGGCAATTTCATTGATAAAAGAGATTTTGGTGGCCAGGAAGGCGTTGGAGGCATATTTGATCATTTCGGCGGTGCGCAAATCTGTGATCATAATGGGCGCTCGCAGCGGCAAATGCAGCTGGGCCACCTTCTCCGCCGCCTCTAAATCCAGCGATCCCAGTATGGTGCGGGCCGGGTTCATGAAATCGCTGATGGCCGAGCCCTCCCTGAGAAATTCGGGGCAGGAGACCACCGCAAAATCAACATCCGTCTCGAGATTGGCGCTGATAATATCGGCTACCCAGTCCCCCGTCCCCACAGGTACGGTGGATTTGTTCACAACCACACACGAGCTCGTCATCGAGTGGGCGACCGATTCAGCTGCCGATTGAACGTAATTTAAATCAGCTTCACCATCGACCCCCTCAGGGGTTCCCACCGCGATAAAGACGAACTCTGCCTCCTCCATCGCCTCTTCATAAGACGTGGTGAAGTGAAGACGGCCGGCCGCCACATTGCGTTCGACCAGCTCCTCAAGCCCGGGCTCGTAAATGGGCATTTTGCCCTTTTTCAGGCCGGCGATTCGGTCCTCGTCGATGTCCAGCGCGATCACCCGATTTCCCAAATCAGCAAAGCAGGCGCCTGTGACTAATCCGACGTATCCAACGCCGACGACGGTGATATTCTTCACGTTTCCTCCAGATGATGACGATTAAAGCATCAAGCGTGCGCAATAATACCATGGCCTGGCCCACGAGTACCCCTTTTAGGATCAATCCCACGGTGTACTTCAGTAAGGTTGCTATCTGGCTCGTTTTTTGCCAAAGTAAGGTGAGGAAAGGGAAAATCCCATGGCCCACGGCACACCTATCCCGCGCGATCTGATGTTCGTGCTCCAAAGCGGTGAAATCGTCGTCGATTGGGGGGATGGCCGCGTTCAGGACGTCGAGTCGGGCGAATTTCTTGATTTTCAAGAGAGCAATTATGGTCGCCCGATAAGCGACATCGATCTGGACCGGCTGCTTTACGCTGGCAGGATCACCGGCTATGATGCCCGCCAAGTCTTTCTGCGGCCGCTTCCCGAGCCTCCTCGTCGAACCATTGATTAGCTCTTGATCCCTTCCGCCTCCCGCTGGCTATAATGCCACTAGGAAAGGAGGCGACATGCAAGTTTCCCAAGCCATCCGAACCAAACGAGCTATCCGCAGCTTCTCCGATGAGCCCATCAAAGAGGCGGATGTTCAGACCATCCTCAACGCGGGCCGAAGAGCCCAATCCGCCAAGAACCGGCAGCCCTGGCATTTCATCGCCATCCAAGATAAGGAACGCCTGAAAGGCTTATCAGAATACGGCACCTACGCCGGTCATCTGGCGGGTGCCGCCCTGGCCGTCGCCATTTTGACTCCTGACCCAGCTCAACGTTGGTCCATTATGTTCGACGCCGGCCAGGCTGCCGCCTATATGCAGTTGGCGGGTTGGAGCCTGGGCATCGGTTCCTGCCCCGCCACGATTTATAAACCTGAAGAGGCCAGGGCAATCCTCGGTTTTCCCGAGGAATACCACCTGAACGTCTGCCTCTCCTTTGGTTATCCACAAGATCCGAAGGACCTGACCGACCCACCCCAATCCGGTGGACGCAAGCCGAAAGAGGAGATCTTCCATTACGAGACCTGGTAATAGCCAGACCAACTAATCACCTAAATTAGTCGGATCAGCAACCAGAGGAGAAACCTATGACCGCCGCGCGAACCGTCCGTGCCCCCACCGGCTCCAAGCTGACCTGTGCCAATTGGGCC
>JBKHKF010000126.1:0-7388 GCA_046537745.1 Anaerolineales bacterium
CGTAAGCTGAATAAGCTCCGGTAGAGAGTTTTTCAATTTACGAAATGAAGTGCCTCCGAGCAACTGGAAGAATCGGACAATGGGTCGACGGACAAAAGCTTTTGGCTTGACCCCGTTTTGGGTGTAGACTGGCTGTCCAGGGATGAAGTGAGAATCTCCTCGTACAAAGCGAGAGTCGCATTAAGGGAGGATGTAGGATGACCACAGCCGCTGCCGGCACGGCCAGCGCCGTGCCTGAAGAGGAATACCGCCGCCGCATATGGGCCTGGACCATGTACGACTGGGCCAATTCGGCCTTCGCCACCACCATCCTGGCAGCGGTGCTGCCTGTGTACTATAGCCAGGTGGCTGGCGCCACGCTGGAAAGCCCGACGGTGGCGACGGCTTATTGGTCCACCGGTCTGAGCTTCAGCCTGCTCTTAGCGGCGGTGATGTCGCCCATCCTGGGCACAATTTCCGACGTGAAGCGCAACAAGAAACCTTTCCTTTCGGTTTTCGTCGGCTTCGGCGTTGTCGCCACTGGCCTGCTGGTACTGGTGGACACGGGCGACTGGCTCCTGGCCTCGATCCTGTTCATCCTGGGCCGGATCGGCTTCACCGGCGCCAACATTTTTTATGACGCATTGCTACCGCACGTGGCCCGGGAGGAAGATCGGGACGCGGTATCGACCCGAGGCTACGCCATGGGCTACCTGGGCGGCGGCATCTTGCTGGCCGTCAACGTCGCCATGATCCAGTTCCTGCCCGGAACCTGGGGTCCGCGGCTTTCGTTTCTTTCGGTCGCGCTCTGGTGGGCGGCCTTTTCGATCCCCATGTTCCGTTCGGTGCCGGAGCCGCCTTCGGCTGAGGAAGAACTGGCGCCGAGCGAGAGCGTGATTGCGGTCAGCTTCAAGCGGTTGTGGGCGACCCTGAAGGATATCCGGCAGTACTCCGAGCTGTTCAAATTTTTGCTGGCTTTTTTGATTTATAACGACGGCATCGGCACCATCATCGGGGTGGCCGCCATTTACGGCGCTGAGCTGGGATTTGGCACCCTGGAGCTTATTCTGGCGCTACTTTTGGTTCAGTTCGTCGGCATACCCTACAGTTTGATCTTCGGCCGACTGCCGACCGGACGAGACCGCAACCGGGGCTTCTTCCTGTCCTTCGTGCTCTTCAACCTGGTGTCGCTGCCGCTGTTTGGTGCGATGGGCGCCCGCCTGCTGCCGACCGAGGTCACCGGGGTGATGACCGCCGCCGGTCGTCAGAGCGATCTGCTGATCATCATCGGCATGATCGCAGCGCTGGAAGCGATCTTGCTGCTGCTCGCCTATTTGCTTGGGCCACGGCTGTTCTCAGCGGTGGCCGAAAAGATGGACACCAAGCGAAGCGTGCTGTTGGGTTTGACCTTTTACGCGGTGATCGCGGTCTGGGGTTATTTCCTGGATTCGGTCATCGAGTTCTGGTTCCTCGCCTGGATGGTGGCCATCGTGCAGGGTGGCAGCCAGGCGCTAAGCCGCAGCCTGTATGCAAGCATGTCGCCGGCCTCCAAGAGTGGGGAGTTCTTTGGCTTGTTCAGCGTGATGGCCAAGTTTTCCTCCTTCCTGGGCCCGTTGATCTTCGCGGCGGCCGCGACGGCTTTCGGCAGCAGCCGCCCGGCGGTGCTCAGCCTTATCCTGTTCTTCATTCTGGGCGGAGCGCTTCTGCTGCGGGTGGACGTGGATAAAGGCAGGGCGGTCGCTCGAAGAGAGGACCAGGCGATCCTGGGCGCGGCCGGAGTGGGAGATTAGCCTGGAGGATAAAGTAAAGAGTTAAGAGTAAAGAGTCCAGAGCTTTTCAATGCCGAAGTTATTGCTCTTAACTCTTTACTCTTAACTCTGGACTCTTAACTTCAACCAGCAATTCCCATCCCTACCCTGATCTCCTAATACACCGGCTGCGTCCGATCCACCTCCTCCGCCCAGGCGTTGATGCCGCCGCGCAGATTCTTCAATTTTCGGAAGCCGGCCCCGGCCAGCAGTTCCAGGGCGCGGGCGGAGCGGCTGCCGCTCTTGCAGAAGAGCACGATCTCCTCGGCGCTGTCAAGCTGGTTCATGTGGGAAGCCATCTGGCCCAAGGGGATCAAATCCGCGCCCTCGATGTGTGAGATCTCAAGTTCGTGGGGCTCGCGCACGTCGATTATGCGGATCTTATCGCCGCGTTCCATCTTGGCCGCCAATTCCGTTGCATCGATCTCCCATTCGGCAGACAAATGGCTCTCGGAACGGTCGTGGCTGGGCACGCCGCAGAATTCCTCGTAATCGATCAGCTCCGTAACTTCAGGGTCATCGGAGCAGACTTTACAGTCCGGGTTCTTCTTCAGGCGAACCCGATCGAAGGACATGGACAGCGCGTCGTACAGCAGCAGTTCACCGATCAGCGGCTCGCCGATCCTCAGCAGCAGCTTGAGCGCCTCGGTGGCCTGCAGTGTGCCGATGGTGCCGGGCAGCACGCCGAAGACTCCGCCCTCCGCGCATGAAGGGACCAGGCCTGGTGGAGGCGGCTCGGGGAAAAGGCAGCGGTAGCACGGACCCTCCTCGGCCCAGAAGACGCTGACCTGGCCTTCAAAGCGAAAGATGGAGCCGTAAACGTTAGGCTTGCCCAGCATGACCGAGACGTCGTTGACCAGGTAGCGGGTTGGGAAGTTGTCGGTGCCGTCGATGATCAGGTCGTAGGGATCGGCAATGCGGAACGCGTTGTCGGAGGTGAAAGGCTCGTCGTAAAGGTCCACCTGCACGTCCGGGTTGATATCCAGGATGCGCGCCTTGGCAGAATCCACTTTGCGCTCGCCCAGGCTGGAGTTACCGTGGATCACCTGACGCTGTAGATTGGTGAACTCGACTTCGTCATAATCCACCAGGCCGATCCGACCGACGCCGGCCGCGGCCAAATACATGGCCACCGGTGAGCCCAGTCCGCCCGTGCCGATGATCAGGACCGAGGAGGCCTTAAGCTTCTTCTGGCCTTCAAGGCCGACCTCGGGCATCAGCAGGTGGCGCGAATAGCGCAGCACCTCCTCGTGATTCAGGTCGTGGCCGTTGCTCTTGATTGGTATACCCATCATCTCACTATCTCCCTGATGCTGTCTCGCTTGAGTGAAGCATTCAAGCGCATTTCTTTACCAATAGATGTCATACTTCCGATTCGCGGGCGATTTGCGGTTGCTTAACCGGCTGTGCCATCCGCGGCTTCAGCCCGATTTCGTTGAGCTGCCTTTGGAGCTTGCCAGCTCTCGCCACGCCATGGTTTACGCCGCGAGGCCGTCCTTCTGGGTCAATGATGAATGTGGTGGGGACGCTGAGCACACCCCAACTGTCCGCCAGTTGTGGCTGTTTGGTGGCGTCGAATTCAAGGACCTGAAGGCTGCCGTTAAATCGAGCTATGACCTGCTTGAGCGCCGGTCGTTGTATCGTACGGCATGGAGCGCAGGTGGGCGTCGTGAAGTACAGAATGCTGGCCACACCCGGTTTATAGCCCGGGATGCCCATCTGCTGACCCCGACGTCTGCGCAGTTGAAAACGCTGGTAGGCGAAAAAAGCTAGGGATCCCAATAGGATCAGCCCGAAGGCGAGGGCAGCGCGCTCAAGCATCTCCGCCCTCCGGTCGCCAGCCCGGTTGAGTGCCGGCAGGTGGTTCCAGCTCAAAGCCGGGTGCACCCAGGCGGCTCAGCCAATAGTACATGGCGCAGCCAACGCAGAAGCCGACGAATAAATTGAGCGCTGCCAGCGCGATCACAACCCAGGCCAGCGCCCAACCCACCGGGTTGATCGAGGTCAGCAGAAAGCCAGTGGCAGCCAGCAAGAAAACAGAGCCGACGAACTGTGCAAAGCGGTGGGGCTCGGGGTGATCTGGAATTGGATCAGCCTGCAAGAGGTCTAAGCTCTCAAGCGTCCGATAGGCCAGGATAAAGCCGGGCCGCCCTGTGGCTGTGCCCAGCAGCATTGTCAGACCGATGAAAGCCACCAGGACCGTGCTGTCCAACACGAAGGCCAGGAGCAGCAGGGCGATAATGATGGCCTGGTTTGCTCGCAGCGCGTTGTGATCGACCATGCTGTTGGTCCGGCTCACGACAGACCTCCGGCGATGCTGGGGACGATGGTGATCCGATCGTCTGGATCCAATGGGGTTTCCGAGCCATCCAGGCCGCGGATGTCATCTTCGTTTAGAAACACGTTTACATAGGCGCGCAGCTGCCCCTCCTCGTCGTAAAGATGCTGGCGGAGTCCGGGATGCTGACGGGTCAAATCATCGAGGGCACCGCCGACAGTTTCCGCCTGCACATCAATTTCCTTCTGGCCCTCGGCGTAGGGTCGAAGGGGGGTTGGGATGCGAACAGTACTCATGAAGCCTCCTGCACCTGCTCCAGCTGGAGCGGTATCTCAATAAATCCAGAGCGATCCTCTTTCAACTGCCAGGCCCGGTGATCGGCCACCTCGCCGGCTCGAATGCTTGTGATCAGGTAGACGAACCAGGGCCAGGCCTGGGAGCGATCATATTCGGATGGTCTGGCCGGATGATCGGGGTGAGAGTGAAAAACTCCCAGGATATCCAATTCGAGTTCCTCCGCCTTCTTCTCCGCCTCGATCATATCCTTCGGCTCGATCAGATAGCGTCGATTTCGCTGCTCCGCCTGGAATTTGTTATCCAGCGCCAAAAGCCGGCTGGCGTAGCGGTCTTCGCCGCGAGGATTGCCAAGCAGAAGACCGGCAGCTTCTTCCGGATAATTCTCAACGCCGTGTCGCTCAATGGCTCGCGTGAGACCGGGGGCAAGTATCAATTTCATCAGGTGGCCTCCCAGAAGGGCTCCCCAAGGTAGCGGGAACCGGTGTCCGGCAGCAGCACAACAATCTCGGCCTCTTCGAGCTCCTGACCCAGGTTGATGGCGGCGGCCACAGCCGCACCGGCTGAAACGCCGACCAGCATCCCTTCTTCACGCGCCAGCCGTCGGGTCATCTCGTAGGCTCGCTCCGTGCTGACCTCAATAATTCGATCGGGAAGATCCGCTTCGAAGATCTCGGGAACGTGGGCGCTCTGGTAGTGCTTCAAGCCCTCCAGGCCGTGCAGCGGGCCGTCCGGCTGCACCGCGACTAGTTGGGCGGCTGGGGCGTGCTGGCGCAGGTAATGACCTGTGCCAACCAGCGTGCCGCTGGTGCCGAGTCCGGCGACGAAGTGCGTGATGCGCCCTCGGGACTGTCGATGGATTTCGGGCCCGGTGGTTTCATAATGAGCCTGAACATTGGCAATGTTGCTGTACTGATCGGCGAAATAGAAGCGGTCAGGTTCCTGCTGGGCCATCTCAATCGCCACCTCGCGGGCGCCGTCGGTTCCCTCCGTGGGATCTGTCAGCGTGAGATGGACGCCCAGGGCTTTCAGCGTGCTCAAGCGAGCCTGGGTGGCATTGGCGGGCACGGCCAGATGCACCTCGATGCCGAGCGCGGCGCCGAAGGTTGCGTAGGCAATGCCCATGTTGCCTGAACTGGAATCCAGCAGCGCCTGACCTTTATCGAACTCGCCCCGCTCCAGGGCGGTCTTCAAGATGTTGGCGGCCGGCCGATCTTTGACAGAGCCGGTCGGGTTCAACCACTCGGCTTTTGCCAACAGGCGAACTTGTGTCGGCAGGCTGGCAGTGATCCGCTCCAGCGGCAGCAGCGGCGTATTACCGACCTGGGCCAGCAAGGGATGGCTGGCGGTCCGGTTTCTGTGCTTCAATTCTTGTGTTCTGTACGCAAAGGCGCTCATGATTCTCCCAAATTAACAACACAAAACGGCCAACGATCGAACGCGAGTAGCTTGCACGCAGATCGATTCCTCGATGGACTCGGTCTGCGGGAGCGAGCCACTGCTCGTCGTTTGGCCGCAAAAATCGGAGTTAGTCGGTTTCGACTAAGAGTGCGGGGATGGAGACGAGGTGGCTAGCGCCCCCGCCTCAGACATGTGCAATGCACTTGGTTCATTACCTGTCTCTCTACCTTCGAATTTTTATCAACTTCTTCATGAATATTATCCCCTGGATTGGAGGATGTCAAGGTGGGCTTGCTTACGTTCGGATTCAAATTGAAAACACTGAGCAGGAGCGCATGGCGGTGCGTCCCTGCGGCATGCTCGGGGCTCAACGTTCGGTGCTCTGAGCTTTCCTTCTCACCATCCCATCCGTCATGGCCGCCACCCGCGCCATTTTCTTAACATCATGCACCCGCATGATATCGGCGCCCCGGGCGATGCCAATGGCGACGGTGGCAGCGGTGCCCTCCATGCGTTCCTCCGGCGGAAGATCCAGCGTGTAGCCTATGAAGGACTTCCGGGAAGGGCCAAGCAGCACCGGGTAACCGAGCTGTCGGATTTCTGCCGTGCGATCCAGCAGTTCAAGATTCTGGCTCACAGTCTTGCCGAAGCCGATGCCTGGATCCAGGATGATTTGGTCGTCTTTTACTCCTCCTTTGTGGGCTAATTCAAGTGAGTACTGGAGTTCCGCCCGGATATCCTCGATGAGATTGTTGTATTCCACTCCCACATAGCGACCGCCGAGTTTTTCAGCGAAGTCGGCGTTTTTTGGCGCCATCCGGTTGTGCATGAGCACAACAGGCACTTCGCGCTCTGCCACCAGTTGGGCCATGGCGGGGTCCGCCCGCAGCCCCCACACATAGTTGACCATGTCGGCGCCGGCCTCCAGTGCGGCCTCTGCCACCTCCGCCTGGTAGGTGTCGATAGAAATTGGCACATCGGTCAGTGGTCGGATCGCCTCGATCACCGGCAGCACTCGCTCCATCTCCTCGGCAGCCTCCACCGGCGCTGAGCCCGGCCGGGTGCTCTCGCCGCCGATATCCAGGATGTTTGCCCCCGCCGCTAACGCCTTGTTGGCGGCTGCGACGGCCGCAGCCACCGGATCAGTTTCTTCAAGCAATCCATCCCCGGAGAAGCTATCGGGTGTGGCGTTCAGGATAGCCATTATGTACGTTCGGCTGCCCCAGGAAAATTGGTGTTGGCCGATGATCATGCTTTCCTTTATCAATTGCGTTTCCTCCAAAGGTATTTCGGTGCGGTCTTTCCAGCGGAGGATGCCCGCGCTGTTTAGATCTGTCAGCAGTTCCTCGACGGAGGTGTTGTGAATGGGGTGGATCCAATCCGGCGCCAGCTCGGCGAGGGGGACCAGCACAAAAGCCCTCTCGTGCATGCGAGGGTGCGGCGCTTCAAGGCCGGGTACATCGATCACTTGTCCACCGTAATCAAGCAAATCCAGGTCGATTTGTCTGGGTCCGTAGCGGAAGGTGGATTGACGCCCTAATTGGGATTCGATCTCCTTGAGACGAGCCAACAGCGACGTCGGCGGCATGGATGTTCGAACCTGCACCACCTGATTTAAGAACGCAGGC
>JBKHKF010000127.1:0-7261 GCA_046537745.1 Anaerolineales bacterium
CTTGATACCCTTCGGCATCAAGGATCAGGCGCACCAGCACACGGTTTTCAAAATTGTCCTCAATGTAGAGAACTGTCGGCGATCCAGCCTTCATTAAAATAGTCCACCTTAAAAGGTTAAAGAAACCTCCAGCGTGGTTGCCGTATTATAGGGCAATTTGGCAGACATGAAACTTACAACTACATTGCATTTTGTCTGATCATGAACTTGATGCAAAATGGCACAAAACAATGTGGGATGATATCAAGCGGTGTTTTCTGTTGAGGGGTAGGCTGACGGCTGCTCATCATGTCGTTAAGATCCCGGTTTAGATGAGGAATTTTTCCTTAAAAATGTTGGAGAAAAGGGAACCCCGTCGGGGGACGGGGCAACTTAAGAGCGGGTGACGGGAATCGAACCCGTGACATTCACCTTGGGAAGGTGACGTTCTACCGCTGAACTACACCCGCGTGGAGACTCATTATACGTCGATTCGAAGCCGGTGGAAAGTGCACGGTGCCGGCTACTTCAAGCGCTGCCGCAGCCGCTCCAACAACAGCGAGGCGCCCCAGGCGGCGGCGTGGTCCGGCGGGCCGCCGTAGGCTTGCTGGAACTCCTCTTCAATGCCCGGACCCCGGATCCAACCTGAAAGCTGGATGTGGGAAACCTGGGGGGTGACAAGCAGCGCCAGTCCAAGCTCCGCACCTGTCCGCTGTCTCACCTCGGCAAGAATGCTTAGGAGCGCTTCGGGTTCCTGCCGGTGCAAAAGGATCCCCTCAAGAAAGTTCTTCCTCAAGCCCATCATGGAGCCCGCCAACTTGGCCTGGGTCCCGGCCTCGACGGTTACGAGGCGCCAATGTCGGTCCGCGGCCAGGTCCAGAACAACCGACTCAAGATTCTCATCATCCCGGCCATGAATGTGGTGTCTGATCCGCAGATGCAGCTCGGCTTCCAGCTTATCCAGCAGCTGCTCAGCCTCCTCCTCCGTCTCGGCTCGGGCTGTGAGCCGCAGGTCAACTCGACCCGGATGGGCGGCCAGGCCCAGCGTTGGGTTCTCCCACGTTTCCAGGTCGTTGATCTTGGAATCCAATGCGGATTCGCCGACCCCTGCAGTATGCAGCAGGCGCTGATGAAGCACCTGGTCAATAGAAAATATCTCTCGCAGTTCGGGGATGACGATGTTGTGAAGCAGATGTTTCATTTCTGCAGGCACGCCCGGCAAGGCATATATCCACGTTTCCGCGATTTTCATCTTAAAGCCCGGGGCGGTGCCGATGGGATTATGAAGCCCACTGGCACCTTCCGGCAAATGGGCTTGCCTGCGATTGTTCTTATCAGGCTGCCGGCCATAGCGGGCGAATCTTTCCTTGACCTGCATCCAAAGTTCTGGGCGAAACTCCAACCCAACGCCGGCCGCTTCTGCCACCCCTTGCCGGGTCATATCATCAACCGTGGGGCCCAGGCCACCCGTTGTGATGATGAAATCGGCTCGATCCACTGCTGCTAACAACGCTCTGCTAATCCGCTCCACGTTGTCACCGACCGTGGCCATGCCATAAACGTTAATGCCGGCCTGCTTGAGTGTCCGGGCAATATGGGCGCTGTTGCCGTCAACGATTTCGCCCAACAGGAGTTCCGTCCCGATGGTCAGGATTTCACCGCTGGCCGAGCTCATATGACGTTATGTTCCTGGATTAATTTGCCAGAGTCGAAACGATCCAGCGAAAGTGTGCTCACATCAACCGTGGTTGCAGCGCCATCCAGGATGATCTCGCTCATCAGCTTGCCGCTGATGGGGCCATGCATAAAGCCGTGCCCCGAGAAACCACCCACCACATAGAAGCCGCCCACCGGAGTGGCCCCGTAAATGGGATGGGCATCCGGTGTGACCTCATAGAGTCCGGCCCAGCCCGAAAGCCTGCCAGCTTGTTCCAGGAGAGGTAACCGTTCCATCGCGGCCGCCATCGCCTCCAGTTCCCAATCCTCATCCACGTTCTGATCGAAGCCCACCTGCTCGTTAGGATTGGACATGCCGGTTAAGATCCCCTCACCTTCGCGATGGAAGTAAAGTGATTGCGCAAAATCGACGACAAAGGGAAAATCGGAATCGAGCCCGGGCAGCGGAGTGGTAGTAATCATCTGGCGTCGGATGGGGCGGATGGGTATTTCAACTGCCGCCATCTCACCGATCTGCCCAGCCCAGGGTCCGGCCGCGTTCACCACAACAGGCGCTTCAATCTTTCCGTAATTTGTTTCCACGCCCTTGACATGGCCCGAGTCCACCAGAACTCCGGTCACTTCAACCCCCGTCGCCACGCGCGCGCCCAGTTGTCGACTCCGGCGGTGGTAGCCCATCAGCATACTGCCAGGATCGGCCAAGCCGTCTTTGTCATGGAAGCTGGCGCCGAGAGCGTCCGCAAAGCGCATCTGAGGGACCATCGAGCGAGTTTCATCGCCGCTCAGCCATCGCGATTGCACCCCCAGCTGATTTTGAAGCGCGATGTTTCCCTTGAAAGTGTCGGCGTCTTCGGGGTTGGTGGCAACGAGGAGGTAGCCGCAGGCTCGGTACTGAGGATCGACGCCGACTTCCTGATCAAAGCGTTCAATCATCGGCAGGCTGGCTTTCGAGAGCTCGATATTAATCTCCGTGGAGAACTGGTAACGAACGCCGCCGGCGCAGCGATTGGTAGCGCTGTCCTCAAAGTGCTCGCTCCGCTCGAGCACGATAACGTTGGGTTGCCCGGCGAGAGAGAGATGGTAAGCCGTGCTCGCGCCCATAATACCCCCGCCGATGACGACCACCTCAGCGGTCTTGGGCAGTGTGCTAATTTTCATGATGGGCACATTCTACATCGGGCTGGCAATTGCAAGGCCCTAAAGTTCAATCAAAGTTCCCAGGTTGGCTTGTTCGGCCGCCTTGAGCGCTCGCCCCGCGGCAACGGTGTCTTGCACAGCCACACCTACGGATTTGAAATATGTGATTTCATCCTCCGAAGTTCGTCCTTCTGCCCGATTCAATACAACCTCGCCGATTTCCGCATGAATTGCCTCTTCGGACAGATCCCCTCTTTGGATCGGTCCGATCAGCTCGCCGGCTTCTTCGAGGACGGCCGATCTAGAATCCACAAAAATGGTGGATTGCTCAAGCGTCCTGAGGTCGACCTCCTCCATTTCGGGCGTGAATGAACCAACCGCATTGATATGCGTTCCAGGCTGCAGCTCGTCACCATCGAAAACGGGAGTGGTGGAGGTGGTGGCTGTGCATAACACATCCGCGGTCATCAGGCCTGAGGGGGAGTCGGCCACCTGGATATTCTCAGGTATCGGCCCCTTGCCGGCCATCTCCTTGGCAAACGCCAACGCGTGCGACCTGGTTGGACTATAAACTCGGACGGTTTGGATGTGCCGGACCTCACACACCGCTTCGAGTTGGCTTCGGGCCTGGACCCCCGACCCGAAGATACCGACGGTGCTGGCCTCTGGTCTTGCCAGCAGTTTCGTTGCCAGGCCGGATCCCGCGCCGGTGCGGAGCGCGGTCAGACTTCCGCCCTCGATAAGCGCCAGCGGCTGGCCATTGGTCGGATCCAGAGCCAGCACCAGCGCGTGGATGGTCGGCAGTTCGAGTTGAGAGTTCCGGGGAAAAACTGAGACTACTTTAATCGCCATCTCATGGGTTTGCGGGACCAAGGCGGGCATGAATAGGGTAACACCATCAACCTCCGGAACAGCCAGGCGGCTGCGCAGAGGTATTTCGGCGGTTCCGGCTGAAAGTTGGCTGTAGGCATCAGCCATTGCTTTAATTGCATCGGCCATGGGCAAGGCAGCTCTCAGGTCATCGCGGCTTAGCAATCGGAGCTTCATATGCTTTCCTTCCGCCTGTACTATCTAAAGGAGAAGCGACAGCACAATAATATGCGCTGCCGCTGCTGATTTCATTCTTGCCTGGCCGTGCCACCCTTCTATTCCATTCCCAGATAAGCCTTTTGAACTGTTGGATCCTTGCGCAGGTTCTCACAGGTGTCATCCAGCACTATTTGACCGGTCTGAATAACGTAGCCTCGGCTGGCGACTTGCAGAGCCATGTGAGCGTTTTGCTCAACTAGCAAAATGGTTGTGCCTTGCTGATTAATCTCTTTGATAGTTTCGAAGACGAGATCAACCAGCATAGGCGCCAGGCCCATGGATGGCTCGTCCATCAGCAGTAAGCGTGGCCGGGCCATTAGAGCCCGTCCCGTGGCCAGCATTTGCTGTTCGCCACCGCTGAGGGTGCCGGCGACCTGGGATCTGCGCTCTTTAAGCCTGGGAAAAAGCTCAAAGACCCATTCCCGATCCTGATCGACAGCTTTTCGATCCGTCCGGTTGAAGGCGCCCATGTCCAGATTTTCGCTGACCGTTAGCTTGGAAAAAACGCCGCGGCCCTCGGGGACCATCGAGACACCTTTATACACGATTTCATGGGCGGGGTAAGCTTCCAGGTCTTCGCCTTCCAGGACCACATTGCCCTGGCTTGGTTTCATCAGGCCGACGATGGTGCGCAGCGTGGTGCTTTTGCCGGCGCCATTGGCGCCGATCAAAGTCACAATTTCGCCTTTGTCGACCTTCAAGCTTAGGCCCTTGAGGGCGTGAATGTTGCTATAGTAGGAGTGGATGTCATTTACTTCGAGTAGTGCCACCGATTAATTCCTTCCTTAAAACTGCTTTTTCAGGCATCCGGTTCGGAAGAGGCGCCACGTCCCAGATAGGCCTCGATAACCTTTGGATCCCGCTGAATTTCCTTGGGAGTGCCCTCGGCGATCCT
This sequence comes from Anaerolineales bacterium, assembly GCA_046537745.1. GTDB lineage: Bacteria > Chloroflexota > Anaerolineae > Anaerolineales > E44-bin32 > DASWJQ01. The sequence goes on from JBKHKF010000127.1 coordinate 4,778, forward strand.
GGTGCCGTAATCGAGCACCGTCACCTTCTCGGAGATTTCCATCACCACCTTCATGTCATGCTCGATAAGCAGGATGGTGATGCCCAGTTCGTCACGCAGGCGCCGAATGAAATGCATGGTCTCGGCGGTTTCGTTGGGGTTCATTCCAGCGGTAGGCTCGTCGAGCAGCAGCAGCTTGGGCTCATTGGCCAGAGCGCGGCCAATTTCGAGGCGGCGCTGATCGCCATATACTAAATTACTGGCCAGCATATCCCCGCGGCCGGCCAGCCCGACGAATTGCAGCAATCGCTTGGCTTCGGCCAGTGCCCATTCCTCTTCTTGCTTGGTGCCTTTGGTGCCGAAGATAGCGCCCAGCCAGTGTGATCCGAGCCTTGGTTCCATCCCCACCAGGATATTCTCCAGCGCAGACATATTCTTGAAAAGTCGAATGTTCTGGTAGGTTCGTGAGATATGAAGGTCGGCGATTTCATCGGGTTCGAAATCGTTAAGGGTGATGCCGTCGAATTCGATTTCGCCTCCATCGATATCATAAAAACCCGTGATGCAGTTGAAGAAGGTTGTTTTACCGGCTCCGTTGGGTCCGATAATGCTGACAATTGAATCTTTGGGGACCTCGAAGTCAAAGCTGTTGACGGCCACCAAGCCGCCAAATGTCTTGGTGAGACCACGAGAAACCAGCAGGTTTTTTCCATTTATTGACATTGACTAATCTCCTGCTTCCGCTGCTGCCGTGCCAACTCCAAAAGGTTCTTCTTCAGTATGCAGCTCTCGGCGGCGCACCTCCGAGGGCCAGAATCCTTCCGGTTTGGCGAGCATCATCACGATCAGCAGCGCACCGTACATCAATAGTCGATACTCATTGAATTCCCGGAGAAGCTCCGGCAAGCCAACCAGCACCAGCGCGCCGACGACGACACCGGGCAGACTGCCGATGCCGCCGACAATAATCAAGCTGAGAACGTTAATCGATATTAGCAGGTTGAAACTATGGGGAAAAATTGAAGTGAGCTTGCTGGCAAAAATTGCACCGGCCAACCCGGAGAAGCCAGCGCCGATGCCGAAGGCTAAGAGCTTGGTCGTTACCAGGCGAACACCCATAGCTTCAGCTACATCCTCGTCCTCGCGCATGGCCTTCCAGCGGCGACCCAGCCGTGAGTCGGACAGGCGCCACGATACAAAGGCGGCCAGGAGACAGCCGGCCAATATCAAGTAATAAAGTTGTCCCGGCCTTACTAAACTGACACCAGTTATCACCGGCTTGGGGATTTGAAGCACCCCTTGGGCGCCACCGATCAATGGCTTCAAGAGATCCGATAATGCCAGGATGCGGATAATTTCGCCGAAGCCCAGGGTTACGATGGCCAGATAGTCCCCCCGCATTCTCAGCACGGGGATGCCCAGTATGACACCTGCGAGGATGGCGCCGCCAACAGCGAAGGGCAAGGCAGACCAGAAGGTGAAGCCGCTGCTCAGCCCTAAAGAGCCCTCCGAGGTCAGTATTGCCATGATATAGGCGCCGATGGCGAAGAATGCCACGTAACCCAGGTCCAGCAAGCCGGCAAAGCCAACCACGATGTTCAGCCCGAGGCCCATCAGGATGAAGATGCCGACGTTATCCACTACCTCAGAAAGATAAGTGCCCAGGATTAGGGGCAGCAGCAGCAAGAGCACGAAACCCAAAGCGATCAACGCCCAACGATATTGACTGCGGCGAGCGCTGGGCATTGATTCGAGCCAGTCATTCACCTGTGAACGATTGCGCTTGCGTAGGATCGAACCGGCAAGCGCCAGTCCGAAAATTAGAATAGCCGGTACGATCCGCAGCGATCTGGAGCGAAAGATCAGTCTTACCACATCTTGGCCAAGCCAATCTCGAATGCGTCCCTGCAGCACCTCCGAGAGCAGCCCGATACCCAGGACCCAGGTTAACCCGGTGAGCAATAGCTTACGCTGCTCATCGGGAAGCTGGCCAACAAAGCTGGCGGCCACGCTGCTGGCAGTGAAACCCAGGAGCAGCAACAGGCTGCCGTTGGCCACCGGTTGGCCGAAGGTCAGCATCTGTACTAAAGCCGGTGAGACGTTAACCAGGAATTGGCGCAGGTCAACGAGTTGAGTGAGCCCGATCAACGCCAACAGGGGCAGCGCGGCAAAGATGCCGACGACCACGCCCTGGCCAAGGGTGATAGCCCAGCTTTGATCGCCGGTCTTGCTGGAAGTGGCGAAGCCGGCATAAAGCGGTGGCAGGAAGATCATCAGGTGCCCCAGGGACAGCACCCCGGCAATAATGTCCCGCTGAGAGAAGAGCTCGGCCATGCCGATAGCGCTGACACTTAAGGCGATTCCGCCACCGATCAGGCCCATGCGGATCGCTTGATTCCAGTTGAAGTTCTGGGAGTTATTCATGTGCTCTACCTACGCTTTCTCTTCCGCAAGGCGCTCGCCCAGAATTCCTTGTGGTCGGAAGATCAAAATAAAGACCAGCAT
>JBKHKF010000128.1:0-7245 GCA_046537745.1 Anaerolineales bacterium
CCGGAAGGGTGTCCCCGCCGTTCTCCATCCAGGCCAGGGTGATGGCTGTCCCCACTTGATCCGAATCATCCATCTCTCTTGGGGTCATGGCTGGCGGCCCGAGCAGATCTCCCAGGGAATCCGGCGGAATTTCCTCCGGAAACTCCTTTTCCTCCGCCTTCTTCCTGGCAAGCTTGCGGAATATCTTCCCAATTTCACGTTCCAAATTGCGGACCCCGGCCTCCCATGTGTACTCTCGGATAATGGCCTTGATGGTGGCTTCCGGCAGATCCGTTTCATCCTCCGCCAGCCCATTCTGCTCTCGCTGCCTGGGAATCAAGAACCGTCCCGCTATGATCAGCTTCTCCTCTTCGATGTATCCCGGAAATTCAATCACTTCCATTCGATCCAACAGCGCATCAGGAATGGTTTCGGTTGTGTTGGCTGTTGTGATGAACATCACCCGCGATAGATCGTATGCCATCTCCAGATAGTGATCGGAAAAAGCATGGTTCTGTTCGGGGTCCAGCACCTCGAGCAGCGCCGAGGAGGGGTCGCCCCGGAAATCAGCACCCAGCTTGTCCACCTCATCCAACATGAACAGCGGGTTGGCTGTGCCGGCTCTCTTCATGCCCTGCAATATGCGTCCCGGGAGCGCGCCAACATAGGTCCGCCGATGACCGCGAATTTCGGCTTCATCGCGCACACCACCCAGGGAGACTCGGATAAACTTCCGCTCCAAGGCTTGCGCAATCGACCGACCGAGTGAGGTTTTGCCAGTTCCTGGGGGCCCGACGAAGCAGAGAATAGGCTGCTTATGCTTGGAAGGCGCCAGGCTCTTCACCGCGATGTATTCAAGAATGCGGTCCTTTGCTTTTTGCAATCCGTAATGATCGGCGTCCAGCACCTCGGCCGCGTTGCGCACATCCAGGTTGTCCTCTGTCGTTTCATTCCACGGGAGCTCCACCAACCAATCAAGGTAGGTCCGGATAATCCCCACTTCTGGCGAAACTGGCGGCAGCTGTTCGAGCCGCTGGATCTCTTTTAAGGCTTGGGCCGCCACCTCCTCAGGGAAGCCCTTCGCCTCCACCTGCACCCTCAGTTCCTGAAGTTCTTGGCTCCAGACATCCCCCTCCCCTAGCTCCGACTGAATGGCCTTCATTTGCTCACGCAGATACATTTCCCGCTGCGAGCGGTCCACTTCATTTTGCACCTGGGCGTGAATTTGATCTTCCAGCTCAAGCACATCCAGCTCACGACCTAAATGCACGCTGAGGAGCTGTAGCCTTTCGATGGGATCAAAGGTCTCCAGGATCTGCTGCCGCTCCGGCACCGTGAGGGTCAACGCCGAGGCGATGAGATCCGCCAGCCAGCCCGGCTCCTCAATGTTGACGGCGTATACATACGCCTCTTCCGGAAGCGCCCGGTTGAGTCTGACCGCCTGCTCAAATAGCGTGAGCACCGCCCGCATCAATGCAACGGCCTCCTTGGTGGAGGGAATGGAATCGTCGATGGGTCGGGCGCGAGCGCGCAAATAAGAACCAGCCTGTTCGAACTCGACGATTTCCACCCTTCGCCGGCCCTGGGTAAGGACTGAAAGCGTGTTGTCGGGCAGACGCATTGGCCGGGTCACGGCAATTTCGCTGGCTATCCGGTACAGGTCCTTGGGCTGTGGATCCTCGATCCTGACATCTCGTTGCGCGACGGCGATGACCGTCTCCCCCCGACCGACCGCATCGTCGATGGCAGCGAGCGTGGGCTCATGACTCACGAAGAGCGGGGTGATCATATTAGGGTACAGCACGATATCCCGCAGCGGCAGGACTGCACAGTTAATCAATCCATCATCATCCAGGGAAGCGTCGTCGATCTCGTAGAGCTCATCCGATCGTCGATGGATTGCATGGCCTAAATTGGGTCCAAAATCGGAGAATTGACTGAAGATATCTCTCACACCGACTCCTCCGTTCGCGACGTGATCGCCTCGCCCTGCGACGCGAGCACTTCGCCGACAACAAACAGGCTGCCTGTTACGAGCACGACATCTTCTGGCGACGCCTCCTCCATAGCGGAACTCAGCGCCTCCCGGACATCGTCGATGCATTCAACTTCTTTTATTTTGCCCTCAGCTATAGCTGTCATAGCCGCCGGTTTAGCCGCGCGGGGATGGCTCGCCCGGGTGAATGTGACTCGAGAAACAACCGGGCCAAGCTCATTCAACATGCCCTCAATATCCTTATCCTCAGAGGCGCCGAAAATCATATGAACCCGGCTTTTCGGAAAAAACGCTGTCAGTGTGCGGCGAAGCTCCTTCGCAGAAGCGCCGTTGTGCGCCGAATCCACCACCAACGCTGGCTGGCTTTGCAGCACCTGGAATCTACCGGGCCAGTCCACCCGGTCAAAGCCCCGTCGAATGTCATCCTCTTCCAGGGTGAAACCTCCCTTGGATGTGTGTTTCAAAGCCGCAAAGGCGACCACCGCGTTTTCAAGCTGATGATCACCCAGCAAAGGCAGCCTCAGCAAGACACCACTCTCCTGAGCTTCCCCCTGGCTCCAGATACGGATGGATTGACCGGATAGATCACGCGCCCCTCTTTGGTAATGCCAGTCCCTGCCGATAATCTCCAGCGGAGACCCTCGTTCATGTGCGATCTGTTGCAGGACTCGTTCCGCTTCGGCCGGTTGGTTGGCGGACACCACTGGAACACCTTTTTTGATGATGCCGGCCTTTTCCGCGGCGATCTCTGCCAGGGTATCCCCGAGCACGTGTGTGTGATCATAGGAAAGGGAAGTGATGACACTGACAATCGGCGTGAGCACGTTCGTGGAATCCAGCCGACCTCCCAATCCAACCTCGAACACGCCAACCTCAATACCCTTTTCTTCAAAATAGGAGAAAGCCAGGGCCGTCATAAGCTCATAGGTCGTAATCCCTGGTTCCCTGGCAGCATAGGGCTTGAGGGCAGCGACGCCCTGCGCAACATCGGAGGCTGAGATCAGTTTTCCGTTGACGCGAATACGTTCCCTGAAGTCAATGAGATGTGGAGAAGTGTAAAGGCCCGTCTTATAGCCCGCTTGTTGAAGGCAGGAGGCGATGAGCGCAGCGACGGAACCTTTGCCCTTGGTGCCTGCAATATGAATGGACAAATAGCTCTCATGGGGATTTCCCATGGAGGCCAGCAATCTCTTGATCCTTTCCAGCTCGAAGACTTCGGGAGAGTAGCGGTCGGCTCGCTCACTGCCATAATCGATGTAGCTGTAAAGGTAATCCAGCGCGTCCTGATAAGGTAAATTCATAATGGTGTCAGCGAGGTATTCTACCTTCTAGCTGAGGGGCAATCAACTTTCACATCCTTGTCCAATCTTGTCATTCGCGCTATGATCTGTACGTACCAAAAACCCGCAAACGAAACTAGGAGGTGAGGCACTCCACCGAATAAACCCCCTTACTACAGCTGTTCCAAAGCAAGAGACTAACAAACCTTTAGGAGGAAGAAGAAAATATGCGTAAGAACCGATTGTTCTTTGCGCTCAGCCTGCTCATTGCGGCCTCGATGATCCTGGCGGCATGTGGCGGCGCGGCCACGGAAGCTCCCGCACCGACGGAAGCTCCCCTGGAAGAGCCAACCGAAGCTCCAATGGAAGAGCCAACCGAAGAACCAATGGAAGAGCCGACTGAAGAGCCGATGGAAACAGCCCTGGGGACGGAAGAAAACCCGATCGTGTGGGTGCTCACTCCGTCCCAGGACACCCAGGCCGTTATCTCCGGCGCTGAGGGCCTGACTCAGCACATCGAAGACGAGACCGGCATCGTGATCGACGCCTTCGTGGCGACCGACTTCACGGCCCAGGTCGAGGCCCTCTGCAGCGAAGAGGCCCAGATGGGTGCCATCAACACCTTCGGATACCTACGCGCCAACAGCCGCGACTGCGCCGAAGTCGAACTGGCTTCTGTGCGCTTCGGCTCCACGTCCTACGCTGGCCAGCTGATCACGCAGGCCGGCTCGGGGATCGAGAGCGTCGAGGATCTGCCCGGCAAAACCTTCTGCCGACCGGATCCAGGCTCCACCTCCGGCTGGGTTATCCCCTCGCTGTCCATGCTGGCAGCCGGGATCGATCCTGAGGCCGATCTGGCCGAAATCGTGGATGTGGGTGGCCACGACTCCGTCGTGATTTCCGTTTACAACGGTGACTGTGACGCCGGCTCAAGCTTCGAGGACGCCCGCGACAACGTCGCCGAGGAATTCCCGGATGTGTACGAGGAAGTCGTCGTCTTTGCGACCTCCCCGCCCATCCCGAACGACAACATCTCCTTCCACCCGTCGGTTCCGCAGGACATTCGTGACCAGATCGCCGATGCCCTGCTCCAGCTGAACGAGACGGAAGAGGGCGTTGAGATGCTCAATTCGCTCTACTCCTGGAGCGGCCTCGAGGAAGTCGAGGACAGCTTCTATGATGGGTTCCGCCAGCAGCTCGAAGCCGCTGGTATGACCATCGATGAGTTTGTCGAGGGCTAAGATCCAACGCCCATAACGACGAGGGAAGGGGAAACCCTTCCCTCGTCTTCTTATCCAATTTGTCATACATTCAAGAAGGTCGAGGGTTTGTATGCTCGTCGTTGAGAACCTCACCAAAGTTTACGAAACAGGCACAGTTGCCCTCCGCGACGTCAGCTTCTCTGTGGAAGAGGGCGAATTTCTTGTCATTATCGGTTTGAGTGGATCTGGCAAATCCACCCTGCTCCGATGCATCAACCGGCTCGTCGAGCCCACGGAAGGCAAGATCATCTGGAATGGCACCGACATCACAGCTGCCCCCGAAGGAGACCTTCGCCAAATCCGCCGCAGTATGGGATTTATCTTTCAGCAATTTAACTTGGTGGAGCGTTCCGATGTCATGACCAATGTACTCACCGGCCGCTGCGGCTATGTCAATCCCCTTTGGAGCGTCATTAATTACTTCCCACGCAAAGACCGCGAGCGAGCTCGCGCCGCCTTGGAACGAGTCGGCATCGCCGAGAAGGCCTTCGACCGGGCGGATGAATTAAGCGGCGGCCAGAAGCAGCGGGTCGGCATCGCCCGTGCCCTGATGCAGGAGCCCAAGATGCTGCTGGCCGACGAGCCGGTAGCCAGCCTGGACCCCGTATTGGCACATTCCATACTCGGCCACCTCGAAAAAATCAACCAGGAAGAAGAAATCACGGTCTTATGCAGCCTGCACTACCTAGACCTGGTGCAGCGTTATGCCTCCAGGGTTATCGGCCTGCGTGCAGGAGAAATTATTTACGAAGGCAGTGGAAAAGAAATCCGTCAGCTTACGGATGAGCAATTCAAACAAATTTACGGCGAAGAGGCCCAGCGCCTCAACGTTGCCGGCTGAGGTAATTGACCCATGACAACCATCCCCCAATCTCAGGAACCTGAGCGACGATCACTTCTGCAGACAATCCTTTCACTGATCGTCCCTGGTTTAGGCCAAGCCGTCGGTGGCGCCATTTCCCGGGGCATCTTCATCTTCCTAACCGTCGGTGTTATGTACGGGCTGACGGTTTGGACCTCGGCCCAACGACCCCGCTTTCCGGATTACGGTCTGGCGGCCAAAACCTCCGCCCTGGTGTTCCTTGAAGCTGGGGCTCTGCTGATTTTCATCGGTGCCCTTTATTATCTGTCCACCCGCACGATTGCCCAGCACCCCGCCACCCAGGCCACCGCCAAGATAATCTTCATTGTCCTGGCAGCCGCTGCGGTGGCTCTGACCCAGGACATGATGCTGGCCATGGTACTGCCCGAGGAGCAGAGCAACCAGCTTTACGGCATGACCTTGACCTATGGTGCCGCGCTGGTGGCTGCCATCTGGTATTGGAATGTGGCTGACGCAGGCTGGGTTCGCAAGGATTACAAGCCCGGTATTACGAACCTTGTCCTGCTGGGCAGCCTGGCGCTGCTGGTCCTCGGCACACGTGTCACCCAGATTGATATGGCCAAAGCGATACGCGAATACCAGGACACCCAAATTATCCTGCGGCGCATCGTATGGCCTTGGCGCGCCGCCTTTGATTACGATGTAGAAGAAACTCGCAGCTCCACCAAATTACAGGCGCCATGTCCCGAAGGGGCGACCGGCCCCGAACAGACCGGCCCAAGCGATGACGAGCCCTGGGTTGTCGTCGATCCCGCTTGTGGTGATCCGAGCGAGCGGACACTGGAAGGTGAGCTTGAGTTTGGAACGCAAGTCACCATCGAGGGCGGCAACTTCCTTCCGGGCGAAACGGCGCGCATACGTTGGCAGAACCCGATCGGCAATTCTTTCACACCTCGTGGTGTGGGCGAGGCCGAGTTTGTCGTCAATGACGATGGCACATTCTCAACCGAGCTTTACATCCCTGAATTGACCATCCCATCCACGGCCCGAGGGGAACAAATCCACACAATTCACGTGATCCAGACCGGCGCCCGCACCTTCACCGGCGCGCTCAGTCAGGACATGAAGTTAGCCCTTCAGCAGATGCTCGTCACCATCATGATGGGAATGATGGCCACCTTCGTTGGCGTGGTGCTGGCGCTGCCAGCCTCATTCTTGGCCGCCCGCAATTTGATGGTCAACATCAAGTCCACCATTCAGGGGTTCGTCGGCGGCGTGATCGGCCTTGCATTCGGCGCCTGGCTTGGCCGCCAGCTGGCGATGAACATCACGGCCAGGATCGGCGGGCTGCAGGCTGCACCCGTACAGACGGCCGCCATCAACTTCGTGCTCGTCTTTGGTGGTGCAATTCTCTTCTACCGATTGGCCGGCACCGGTTTGGATCGATTAGGCAAGCGAGCACTACCGGACATCGTCGCCCGCATCATCACCTTGCTCGGTATGGCCGGGATCGGCGCCGCCGTCGGTTATCAGCTTGGTCGAATCTTCGCCAACACAATCCTCGCCGTCACACAGACTCCGGCGATCGCCAGCCAGATGGCGCCCCAAACGGGCATGATCGGCGCGGCAATGGGCGCGTTGGCGCTGGCCATCTATGCGTGGCGTCACACACCCTTTGACGAGTTGACCACCGGCAACTTCATCTACGCGGGCATGCGTGTGCTCATGAACATTATCCGCTCCATCGAGCCGCTCATCCTTGCCGTGGTCGGGATTATCTGGGTCGGCCCGGGGCCGTTCGCCGGCTTCATGGCTTTGACCGCCCACACCATTGCGGCTTTGGGCAAGCTGTACTCCGAATCGATCGAGAGCATCGACCCTGGACCTATCGAAGCGGTCCAGGCC
>JBKHKF010000129.1:0-7216 GCA_046537745.1 Anaerolineales bacterium
GGGTGATGCCAGCAGCCAGCACCAGATCGGGCTCAAGCTCCACGATGATCTCGGTGTTGAGCTCACCGGAGGTGCTGCCGACGCTGGGGATGTCCAGCGCTTGCTCCGGGTAGTCGGAAAAATCGTCTCGGCCGACGACCTGGTCGCCGGCGCCAATGGCGAACAAGATCTCGGTGTTGGAAGGCGACATGGAAACGATCCGCTCGGGCACCGACTCCAGTTCAACTTCACGGTCCGAAGAATCCGTGAACACTAGCGGGGTTGGCTCCGGCTCCGCAGTAGGTTCAGCGGTCGGTTCCGCCGTTGGTGCTTCCTGGGTCGGCGCCTCGGTCGGCTCCGGCGTTTGGCCGGCGCAGCCGACAAGCATCAGCGCTGCCACCAGGAACACTGCGATCAGTAATTCTGTTCTCTTCTTCATGTCCAATGCACTCCTGTAATGTTGGATATTTTGGTCTTGAAACAACTCACTCCAATAAAGAACCCCTGCCTTGGAGGGCAGGGGTTTATTTTCTAAATCGTTGCCGTTCTCACCCCTTTCCTCGAGAGTGTGTGTAGAACACAAGTTAGGCGGGCGTCCTGGCTTTCCACGATCGTGGATCACAGTTGCGGGTCAGCGCCGGACTATCGCTGGACTTTCTCAGCGGTCACCGGCTTCGCCTTTGGGCCCTCCCATCCGGGGGAGCGGGCACCCAACTTGCCGACATATTCAGTTGTATTGTGTACTTTAGCTGGTGACTGTTATCCTTTCAAGTGACAATCGTCAGTGGAATCCCGGTGCATTCTGATCGGCTGCTGCCGCGGGCAGCTAGAGCTAATCAGCCGGTGCACTGGCTTCAATCCACTGACGCACGGCTTCGAGCTCGGCCTCCTCAAACTGCCCGGGGTGGCCGCCGGTGGCCTGAATCTGTATCAACAGGCTTTCCATCGGCTCACCAAGCACCACGGCCGGCCCGGTATCTCCGCCGACCAGCAAACCATTGTAGGTAGTCAGGTCCAATTGACCGGCGGGCTCCGGCGGACCGTGACATTCACCGCATTTTTCGTTCATCAAATAGCCGATACCATCCGCCCAACTTGTGTAGCCCGGCTCTTGGGGCGCACCGGCCTGGATCCAATCGGCGACAGCCTGCAGCTCCTCTTCGGTCAGCTGTTCCGGGTGGCCGCCGGCCCGCATCTTGCGCACGATGCCGCTGCTGCTCGGCTTCCCGGGGACGATACCGGGGCCGGAGCTTCCACCTTCTATGGCGGTCTCGTAGCTGGTGATATCAAAATTGCCCTTCAGTGACGCAGAATTATGACAACGTCCGCACTTGTCGGAGAGTATAAGGTCAATCCCAGTCTCCCAGCTCGTGGCTGGAGGACCAACCACTTCGGTCGCTGGAGGCTCAGGTGTGTCAGTGGCCGTCGGCTCTGGAGTCGGCGTCATGGTCGGTTCAGGGGTTGGAGTGTCGCTTGGAACCGGGCTCGGGGTCGCCGTGGGCTCGGGGGTGGCGGCTGGTCCGCACGCGGCCAGCAACAGAACAAACCCAATGGCGAGAAAAACCGAGAAGCGTCGTTTTCGTTGAATAATTGGCATATTGCCTCCCTTTCTTTATATCTATTGTATCCGTAACAGACGGGGGATCGTTAGCGGTGAAGCACCTTTTGAAACCTGCGCCTCAGCAGCGAAACCAAAACCGCCTGATAAATCAGCCCGGTCAGCGCAAAAATCCATACGCCTGTCCGGCCCGCATCCAAGAGCCAAAAGACCTTGATCGCCCAGTAGGTCGGCATGACACCAAAGAGAAGCTCCCAATTCCCTGGGAGGAAGTAGGCGACCACAGGCAGCACGAGAACTCCACCGACGGCCTTGACCAGGGCAAAGCCCTCGACTTTGTTCTCCGCAAAAGAGGCCAGGAATAGCGCTATGAGCGGCGCGATGGGCGCGGCCACCACCGCCACCAGCAGGAGCGGACCGGCAGCCATGCGCACCAGGCCGGCTAACGGAAAAATGACAAAGATCATCGCCACGGAAAGCAACATGGGCACCGCCAGTCGATAGGCCAGGTAGGCGCTCATGGTCAACGGGGTCACCTGCAGCGCCTGCAGGGTATCGTCATCTCGCTCATCCAGCAGCAGAAATCCGATCAGCATGCCAAAGACCATCGGTGTCAGCATAATAAGGAAATAGGAGATGATAACCGGATAGTATGGCGCCAGGTCGAATCCCAGCAACTCCAGCAGCCGATTGCGCAGGGGTGGCACAGCCAGCCGGATGAAGACGCCGAGGAACAGCGGCATGAAGACCATCCACGAGAGCAGGCTGTCACGGCGGACGCTGCGCAGGTCGATGGGGCCGAGGGATCGAATTGCAGACCATGCTTTCATGAGCTGGCTCCTTCCTTGCGAACGACAAAGCGATGGAAGGCACGGCGGCTAAGCAGCAGCGTAATCGCCAGCCAAAGGGACCCATACGCCAATCCATAACCTATTTGCCAGCCGGGGATGGACTGGAAAGCGGCTTGAATGAGCACCAATGGCGCCTGGATCGGGTGTAGGAACATCAGCGGTGTGCGCCACAAATTGAAGTAATACAGCAGCGGCAGAGATATGCCGAAGGTCCACAGCACCGAGGGCATCAGGAACTCACTGATCGAATCATAGCGGGCGACCACCACAAACCCATAGAGGGCCAGCACGCCAATCAGGATGAGTAGGCCAACCAACAGCAGCAACCAGTTGATGGCCAAGCCGCTCACCAGGACCACAATGAGCAGGGTTTCAAAAATCGAAAGGACCGTCAGACTGATGACTTTGCTGCTCAAGTATTCAACATCCCGCAGCGGGCTGACCACCAGGGACTGGAGGATGCCTTCCCCTTTCTCCAGCAGCACCAAGCCGCTCATGAAGTAGAACGCGTTGATCACCAGATTTTCAAGGATGATCGGCGCCCAAAGAGGCCTCATATCAAAATCCGGCAGGCCGGTGATAAGCAGGACCATGATTACCCCCACAAAAGCTGAGGCGTAGTAGAAGCCGCTGCGGAATTGAAGTCGTACATCATGAGCGATCGTGGAGAACAGCCGGGAAGCGCTCATACCAGCCTCCGGCCGGTGACCTCGATGAAGATGCGCTCCAGTGTTGCTTCCTGGGAGTGGATGGTCTGCACCTGCTTGCGTAAAGCTTCGAGAAAGGCCGGGTTCTCGGCCAAACCCTCCAACGGGAAGTCCTCGGCCCTGGTACCGCCATTGGCGCTATATTCGACCCGCACACTCGCCTCGCCGTGCTTCAGCTTCAGCGATCTCGGTGAGTCGATCAAATCGATTCGGCCATCCACGATGAAGGCCAGCCGATCGCACAGCTCGCTGGCCACCGTCATGTCGTGGGTGGTGAGGAAGATCGTTTTACCCTCATCCCGCTGACGCCCTATCAGATCCTTGATGTTGCGGGCGTTGACCGGATCGAGGCCGGCGGTTGGTTCGTCCATGAAGAGCAAATCCGGATTATGGATCAGCGCTCGAGCCACATTGAGTCGGTTCTTCATGCCCTTGGAATACTGCGAGACAAGCACATCGCCGTCCTGGTTCAGTCCAACCCATTCAAGCAGCTCTTCGGGTGAGTGCGCTTGATGCTGATACAGGGATCCAAAATAGTGCAGGTTTTCGTGGCCTGTCAGCTTGCTGTAGTGATTTGGAAATTCAAAGGAAATGCCAATGCGCTCGTAAAGGTCGGCGCCCCATTGCGGCAGCCGTTTACCAAGCACTTCCACCTCGCCCTTGAAATCGCGCAGCAGTCCGATCAGCACCTTTTGGGTGGTCGATTTGCCGGCGCCGCTGGGTCCGAGGAAACCGAAGATCTCGCCTTTCTCAACTTGGAAGCTGAGCTCCTTAACCGCTGGCTCGTTGGCTTTGTGATAGGTGTAAGTTAGACCCTGGACCTTAATGGGCATGGTTTTCTCCTTGGACTGCGGTCGCTCTCTCAAGCAATCCGATGATTTCTTCAACCAGCGGTTGGTAATCGGAGCGACGGATAGCCTGCACCCCGCGCCGGCCCAGTTCGGAGGCGTCCACCCCCAGGCGCTCCAGCAGGAAATCCCCCAGATTATTGAAGACCACCGTGAAGAGCCAGGCAACGATGTTTGGGTCCAGGCTGGGACCAATGGACCCCTCGGCACGGCCTCGTTCGATCAGCTTCAGGAAGAATTGGCGGCCGCCCTGGCGCATTTGTTCAAGGATCTGCGGGGAGAGCGGTGCGTCGCCGTAATAAGCACGGTAGCCGATTTGGGCCAATCCGGGGTGGGAGAATTCAAACTCCAGACCGCGCCGCATTAACCGACGAAGTTGATCGAAGACAGTGCCTCCAGGATCCCCGGCCATCGCCTCTTCGAGGAACCTGGCCTTCTCTTGCGCGGCCAGACCAAGCAGGTAGCGGAAGAGCTCCTCTTTGTCCTCGAAGTACTGATAGAAGCTGCCTTTGGCGATGCCGGCTCGGTCGACCAGGCGGGAAATCGAGGCCTGATGGTAGTCGTAGTTGGCGAACTCCTCGATGGCCAGCCGCTCGATGCGCAGGCGCTTATCTTCCGGCAGGTTGAAATATGTCTCCGTCGGCATGAAGTGACCCTCCAGTCATATGACCGACCGGTCACATAATATTTGGAATTATGCAGCTTGTCAAGTAGGGTGTCGAAATCCTTCCGCGACGGCTGTCCGCCACCAGCCATCAGCGGGAAACGGAAGCGAACTCACAAGTGGATCCCCGTTCCATGACCTATAGCGGGTTCAGGCGCTGCTTCGCTTTGAGGGGTTGAGGCAGCATTCTGCAGATGTGTGCTTTGGAACGGACTCTTTACTCTTGACTCTTAACTCTTAACTGTTACCCCCCAGCGCCGCCAGCAGCTGCACCGTCAGCGTCTTCACCTGACCGCCGCCAGGACCGACCGGGCCGATGCAGGCTGGACACCCGTCCAGACAACCGCAGCCTTCCACTAACTCCAGCGCGCCCTGCAGCAATTCCCAATGCAAATCATACAAACGCGGCGCCAAACCCAAACCATCCGGAACCCGATCGTACAAAGTGATCGTCGGCGCCCGTGTCTCTTGGGCTCGCATCTCCACCACTGAGCCCAGATCGCGCGGGTCGCACATCAAATACAGCGGCGCGATGTTGCCCAAAGCGTAGGCGACTCCCGACAGCGCGCTGCGCGCGCCGCGAGCAGATTCGGCCCGCTGATGGCAACTGGGGCACAAGGTGATCAAGTTGTCAAGATCGTTGGCCAACCGGTCGTAGCGGTTCTCACCCGGAACATAGCCGAACTCACGGAAGGGCCGCAGGTGGTGGACGTCATGGGCCCGACCCTGTTTCTCGGGCGCGCCGCACTGCCGGCAGCGTTGACTATCGCGGGCGCGGGCGGCCCGCTTGGCAGCCGCCCAACTCGGCCCGTAATCGATGGGCGCCATCAAGACGCCCTGGCGTTCCAACTCCTCGACAGCCTCCTCTGCGATCCAGAGCCAATAGGCGCTGGTTTCATATCTACGGTCCGGCAGATCAATTTGACCGTAGCCCAGGGTTTCATGGGTATAGCGCTTGACCTTGCGGAAGGAGGTCGTGGTCGTCGTGACCTCCGCCCAGCCGTGTGCCCGATGGGCGGTGCCGGATTCATCGGCCTCGGTGACCTCCAGCACATCCAGATCAATGCTCTCGGAAGCGTCCGTGTAATAATCCACCTCGGCCGCCTCGACGCTGGCGATTGCCTCTTCCCAGGCGAGCTCTCGCACCAGGTAGGTGCGTCCCTCATGAATGTAGACGGCACCTTCGTGGATCAGTATCGGCGCGGTGGTTCGATCCACCTCGCCGATGACCGTCGGCCGGCCCTCGATCATGGCCTGGATCACGATGGTGTCGTCGCTGCTGGAGCGCAGGGACACCGCTTCCGCCGGGTAGCTGTCGGCCACCCAGCGGTAGGTGCCGTTGGAGCGATACAGATCCCCCTGCTCCGCCATATATTCCAGAAGCTCGGCCGTGGGTTCAAACCCGCCAAAGGACTCGTCGGCGGCGAAGGGCAGCTCGAAGGCGGCGCAGCGCAGGTGCCGCTGCAGGATCGCCAGGTTGTCCGGGTTAATCAAGCCCATCTCCGGCGGCCGTTCGAAGAGATAGCGCGGGTGGGCCGCCACAAACTGGTCCAGCGGCGCGCCCGAGGCCACCAGCACCGCCGCCGACAGATCGCTGCGCCGGCCAGCACGGCCGGCTTGCTGCCACAAACTGGAGATCGTCCCGGGATAGCCGGCCAACACGGCCGCGCCCAGCTGGCCGATGTCCACACCCAGCTCCAGCGCGTTGGTCGCCACCACCCCGCGCACCTCGCCCTCGCGCAAGCCGCGCTCTATTTCCCGCCGCTCCAGCGGAAGATAGCCGCCGCGGTAGCCGCGAATGGAAGCCGGGTCCCCGCCGGATTCCTGGTAGGCATCGCGCACATAACCCAGCAACACCTCCGTCGTGTTGCGGGCGCGGGCGAAGACCACCGTCTGAACGTCAGCCTCCAGGAACATTTGGGCAATCTTGGTGGTCTCGAGCGTGTAAGCCCGACGGATCCCTAAGGTCGGGTCGATGACCGGGGGGTTGTACAAAATGACCTGTTTGGCGGCTCGTGGCGAGCCGTCCAGGTCAGGCGGGATCAGCGCGACCGGCGCTTCGATCAGCCGCTCCGCCAGCTCGCGCGGGTTGGCGATGGTAGCCGAGGTCATGGCGAACTGCGGCTTGGCTCCGTAAAACTCCGTCAACCGCCTCAGCCGCCGCATCAGATTGGCAACGTTCGAACCGAAGATGCCGCGGTAGACGTGCAGCTCGTCGAGCACCACCCAGCGAAGATTCTCAAGGAAGTGGGACCAGCGCGGGTGGTGCGGCAGGATGCCGGTGTGCAGCATATCGGGGTTGGTGATCAGAATGCGGGCCTCTTCGCGCGCTTGCCGTCGCTGGCTGGATGGCGTATCCCCATCATAGGTCCGCACCGGCACCAAATCGGCCGCATCCATCACGGCAAGCAAGTTCTGAAGCGCGACAGCCTGATCCTGGGCCAGGGCCTTGGTTGGGAAGATGTAAAGGGCCCGTGCGGCAGGGTCCTCCAGCATCGCTTGGAGCACCGGCAAATTGTAGGCCAGCGTCTTTCCCGAGGCGGTAGCCGTCACCACCACCAGATTCTGTCCGGCCAGCGCCTCCTCGACCGCCGCCGCCTGGTGTGTGT
>JBKHKF010000130.1:0-7215 GCA_046537745.1 Anaerolineales bacterium
ACAGACGGCGGCAGTCCGGCGCCGCTGCCCACGAGCACCCCGCAAGAGGCGATGAACGACGCAAACTCTTGACAGCCCCCATCCTTTTGGTTACACTTGCAACACAAGTTAGCACTCGCGCCACGAGAGTGCTAACTTGTTCGATGTGTGAACAAAAGCCCCATACATAGTCGATCTTAGGAGGGTCGCATGTCCATAAACCTCAAACCGCTGGGCGATCGGCTGATCGTCAAACCGATCGAGCAAGAAGAGACAACACCTGCTGGCATCGTTCTGCCCGAAACGGCCAAGGAAAAGCCGCAACGCGGTGAAGTGCTTGCTGCAGGGCCCGGCGGCCGTGATGAAGACGGCAACCGGATTGAGATGGAAGTGTCGGTTGGCGACACGGTTTTGTACGCCAAATACGCTGGCACCGAGATCAAGATGGATGGTGAGAAGGTACTCATCCTGCGCGAGAGCGACGTCTTGGCCTTGGTGGAAGAGTAGAAGGTTTTTTAACCTGATCTGGTTTGATGATTGATTTTGAATAAGAGGAGAGCGAACTAAGATGGCACCGAAACAATTAGCCTTTTCCGAAGAAGCCCGAATGCATCTGAAGGACGGCGTTGACGTCGTCGCCCGCGCGGTGGCGACCACGCTCGGCCCCAAGGGCCGCAACGTTGCTCTGGATCGCAAATTCGGGTCTCCGACGATCACCCACGATGGCGTGACCGTCGCCAAAGAAATCGAGCTGGAGGACCCTTATCAGAACATGGGCGCCCAGCTCCTGAAAGAAGCCGCCACCAAGACCAACGACATTGCTGGTGACGGCACCACCACTTCGACCGTGCTGGCCCACGCCATGGTCACCGACGGTCTCAAGAGCCTGGCCGCTGGCTCGAATCCGATGATGCTGAAGCGCGGGATCGAAGCCTCCGCTCGTCAGGTTGCCGAAGCTATTTCCGAGCAGTCCATCGATGTCACCACCAAGGAAGAAATTGCCTCGGTGGCGGCCATTTCGGCTCAGGACAAGGAAATCGGCGAATTGATCGCCGAGGTGATGGATAAAGTCGGCAAGGATGGCGTGATCACTGTCGAGGAATCCAAGGGTCTCGAGTTTGAGACCGAGTACGTCGAGGGTATGCAGTTCGATCGCGGTTACATTTCGCCTTATTTCGTGACCGATAATGAGGTGATGGAAGCCTCCATCGAAGAACCCTACTTGCTGATCCACGACAAGAAGATCTCGGCCGCCTCGGACATCGTTCCGCTGCTCGAGAAGCTGGTTCAAATCGGCAAGCGTGAGCTGGTCATCATCGCCGAAGATATCGAGGGCGAGGCCTTGGCCACGCTGGTTTTGAACAAACTGCGCGGCATGCTGAACGTGGTCGCCGTCAAGGCGCCCGGCTTCGGCGATCGCCGCAAGGCCATGCTGCAGGATATCGCCATTCTGACCGGCGGCACCGTCATCACCGAGGAGCTCGGCCGCAAGCTGGAATCGGTCACGGTCAATGACCTTGGCCAGGCCGGCAAGGTAGTCGTCACCAAGGAAGACACCACGGTCATCGAGGGCAAGGGTGAAGCCGATCGCATCAAGGGCCGCATCGAAGAGATCAAGGCCGAGATCGATCGCTCCACCAGCGACTACGATCGCGAGAAGCTGCAGGAGCGGCTGGCCAAGCTCTCCGGCGGCGTCGCTGTGATCCGTGTCGGTGCAGCCACTGAGACCGAGCTCAAAGAGAAGAAGCACCGCGTGGAAGACGCGCTGTCCGCTACCCGAGCGGCCGTCGAAGAGGGCATCGTCCCCGGCGGCGGCGTGGCGCTGATCAACGCCCTGGCTTCCATCGAGAAGCTTGAGATGGACACCGAGGATGAGAATATCGGCGTCAAGATCGTCCGTCACGCGCTCGAAGTACCCATGCGCAAGATCGCGGCCAATGCCGGCCAGGACGGCGCAGTCATTCTGGACACCGTTCGACGGACCCAGAAGGACAAGGGAAGCACCAACATCGGCTACGATGTGCTGACCGATGAATACGTCGATATGGTCAAGGCCGGCATCATCGATCCGGCCAAGGTGACCAAGGGCGCGCTGGAGAACGCGGCTTCCATCGCTGCCATGATCCTGACCACCGAAGCGCTGATCACCGACGCGCCAGAAGAGAACGGCGGCGGAATGCCGCAGCAGCCGCCGATGCCGGATTATTAAACCGGTGACCTTTGATACAAAGACAGCCCCTCCGGATGGAGGGGCTGTTTCTTTTCTGGGGTCTGTCAGCCAGCTGTCAATCTTGTCCGGCCAGGATGTGGCAAAATGGAGACACAGAGGAGGGATTCAATGGATGAACATGAAGGTAAACGATCACTGAGACGCTCGCGCAAGAATCGGATTGTCGCCGGTGTGTGCGGCGGGCTGGGAGAGTTCTTCGGGCTGAGCGCTTTCTGGTTCCGGCTGCTGTTCATCATCTTGCTGGTACCGGGCGGACTGCCGGGCTTTGTTCCCTACATCGTGCTTTGGATTGTGATCCCGAAAGCCCCCAGATAGTTCAAAAGTGCCGGGAGGCGGCAGCGCTTCCCGGTTTCTATTTAATCCCTATCTACCACGACCTTTCCCCGCTTCACCACTTTGCTTACTAGATTTCCACCAAAGCGATAGCCGAGCTGTCGGTAGTCCTGCACTTGCAGGATGAGCAAATCAGCTATTTTCCCGACCTCCAGGCTGCCCCGATTTTCCGCCAGGCCGATGGCGGAGGCAGCATTGATGGTGGCAGCTGCAATGGCTTGCGCGGGTGTCAGCCTCATTTGGCGGCAGGCGACGGCCAGCGCGAACTGCATTGATTCGCAAGGCGCCGTGCCGGGGTTCAGGTCGGTGGCGATGGCCAGCACAGCACCAGCATCCAGAAAGTTCTGGGCTGGTGAATAGCGATCCTGGCCCAAGCCGAAGGGGGTGCATGGCAGGCTGACGGCTGTGGTGACGGATCGACCAAGCGCAGCGATGTCTGCCGCAGGTGTCTCAACGAGATGATCCACCGAGGCGGCGCCAAGCTCGACAGCCAGAGCGGTGCCTCCCAGCCCGACGAACTCATCCGCGTGAACTTTCAGCGGAAATCCGAGCCCTCGTGCAGCCTCCAGCATGCGGCGGCTCTGCTCCACGTCAAAGGCGCCCTGTTCACAGAATACGTCGAAGAAGGGCAGAGCCCGCTTGTTTGTGTTCTCCTCCCACCAATCCTTGACCGCCGGCAGCATGTGCTCGACGACGTGGTCGACGTATCCATCCGGATCTCCTTTAAACTCCGGCGGAATGGCGTGCCCGCCGAGAAAGGTCGGCACCAGGTCCCACGGGCCTTCCTCATCAAGGGCCAGGATGGCGGCCAGCTGACGAATCTCGGTTTCCGTCTCCAGGCCGTAACCGGATTTGGCCTCCACCGTCGTGCTGCCCAGTGCGAGCATCCGCTGCAGACGAGCTCGACCGCCCTCAATCAACCGATCGAGGCTCGCCTGCCGTGTGTGGCGAACGGTGGAAAGAATGCCGCCTCCTTCCTTCAATATCTCAAGATATGGAACCCCGGCCGTCCGGCGCTCGAATTCGTCGGCCCGGTCGCCCGCCCAAATCAAATGGGTATGCGGGTCTATAAAGCCCGGCATGACCAGCCGACCCTGTGCGTCGAGCTCGGTCTCGGCCTCAACCTCGGCGGTGATGTCAGCTTCGGCGCCCACGGAAACGATTCGCTCACCATGGATGGCGACCGCGCCTCCTTCGATCCGCCCAAGTTGGCCCAACCGTCCACCGCGCTGCGGCCCGCCAGCCAACGTGAGCACCTGGGAAGCGTTGTGAATGAGTAAATCAGCTTGCATGAAGCGGCCTTTCTATGAAGTTGCTCTCTCGTCCACGTGAACCAATTTTGCCAACAAGATCAATGCGATGATATCCAGGGCAGCCGCAGTGCCAGCATTGGCCAACAAGCCAATGGAAAAGAGCGTTGGGCCGATGGCGGCGCCCAGTGCTCGGCCCAATGAGATAGCAGCCACGTTGGAGGCCATAAGAGTCGCCCGGGCGGAGGGCAGCAGCTGGGTCATCAGCGGTATCGATCCCACAATGATGATTTCGAAGGAGATGAAGTAGAAGAACAAGCCGATCAACGAACCGGCCAAGGATGCGCTGGCGACCGGGAGGAGCAAAGCTGCCAGTGCATTGAGCGCCAGGCCCAGCCCGATTAGCCGTTTCTTGCCCAGGCGATCAGCCACCGCGGCGACAGCGCCTTCACCGCTTAATTCGGCGATCCCGATGATGGCGGTGGCACCTCCAAGAGCAGCCACATTTAAGCCAAAGCTGGATTCCATCCAGGCGCCGTATATGATGTTGACCGTCTCGTTGCCGGCCGTGGCTGCCACGCTGACGGCCAAACCGGCAAGGGCGGCCGGTTGGCGCATCAACATACCGAAACGTCCACCCAACGAACCAGCTTTTGCCAAATCCACAGAATCGGCCGGGATCATTCGCCAGAGCAGCCAGGCGCCGACGACAGCCAAGGCAGCGAGTGGCAGAAATGGCGAGGTCCAGCCCCGTGCTTCGATCAGAAGCCCGACCAACGGTATGCCAATGAGGCTGGAGGCCGACCAGCCAACCTCTGTGATGGCAATGGCGAGCCCGCGCCTGGCATAGTTCACCCGGTCGCCCAGATAGGCCTGCACCGATGGGTCGAAGATCATTTTGCCGGCGGTGGCCAACATGAAGCCGACGAAGAGCACGGCATAAGTCGGATGGAGTGGAACAATGGCCAGGCCGGCGGCGAAAAGAAGCATGCCGGCGATCATTCCCCACCGGCGACCTCGCCAATCCGATAGCGAGCCGATGACCGGTGACAGCGCGCCTAAGACCGCTCGGGCGGTGACGATCCAGGCCATGGTCTGCAAACTGATGCCGAGGCCGCGGGCAAATACGGGCAGGAAGGGATACACCATCCTGAATCCTGTGTTGAGAATGGTGCGATTGAGGGTGAAGGTGGCGAGCTGAACTCGAAGTCGGGTTGGACGAGCAGCCATGATCTAATACCCGGCCTGCAGCGATAGAAGGTCGCGGCTGATCAGCCCGCCGGCGAGTAAACATAAAAGCAGTAGAAATATGAAATAAAGATGAATCCGGCTGGAGCCAGAGTTGAGAATTGGCGAGGGCGGATGCATCGGCTGCTCCGTCCGGCTGAGCGCCCACAGCAGTCCGAAAAAGCAGCTGATGTTGACCAAGCCGATGAGACGTGGCGCGTGCGATCTCAATATAGCGCTTTGCAGCAAAACCGCCACCAGCGCGATCTGAACCCCAAGCTGCCAGTGGGGCTCCAGCAAGAAGGGCCAATTCCAGTTTGTATGCATTGCCCAGAAGCTCAGAGGCAGCAAGCTGATCCAGAACTGGGCGCTGCTCTGGCCAAAGCCTCTTGAACAATGGAGCCAACGAGTCTTTTGCAGGATTAAACCGATGCCGCCGATGCCAGCGGCCGCGCCCAGGCCAATCAGTGCCGTCCAAACCCAGGTTCCGTGCAGGCCGAGAATTTGCTCAAAGGGACCGAGCCGTACCGTCAGCCCGATGAGTGCGAGAAGAAGCGCCAGCAGCAGCCATCTGCGTTTGGGAAACATGCGGCGATTGTACTGCAAAGGATGTGTCTGGCTTCAGTCCAGGTCAAGCATCGGCATCTGGATGCCGTGAGCTTTGGCCGCCTGGATGGCCTCGGGATAGCCGGCGTCGGCATGGCGGACCACACCCAGGCCCGGGTCGACGGTCAATACCCGCTCCAGCCGGGCTGCTGCCTCCTCCGTGCCGTCGGCCACAATCACCTGGCCGGCGTGCTGACTGTAGCCGATGCCGACTCCGCCGCCGTGGTGGAAGGAGACCCAGGTGGCCCCGGACACCGCGTTCAGCATGGCGTTGAGCAGCGGCCAGTCGCTGACGGCATCGGTGCCGTCCTTCATTCCTTCGGTTTCCCGGTTGGGTGAGGCCACCGATCCTGCGTCCAAATGATCGCGTCCAATCACAATGGGCGCCGACAGTTCGCCGCTGGCCACCATCTCGTTGAAGCGCAGACCTGCTTTGGCCCGTTCCCCGTAGCCCAGCCAGCAGATGCGAGCCGGCAGGCCCTGGAAGGTCACGCTCTCTTTGGCCATCTTCAGCCAGCGATGCAGATGCTGGTCATCCGGAAACAGCTTCATAATGGCCTCGTCGGTCTTGTAAATGTCCTCCGGATCGCCCGAAAGCGCGACCCAGCGGAAGGGCCCCTTGCCCTGGCAAAAGAGAGGCCGGATGTAGGCCGGCACGAAGCCGGGATAGTCAAAGGCTCGTTCCACCCCGGCGTCAAAGGCACGTTGACGGAGATTATTACCATAGTCGAAGACGATGGCGCCTTCATCCTGAAAAGCCAGCATAGCCCGAACTTGTTTGGCCATGGACCGCGTGGACTCGCGCGCGTATTCCTCGGGGTTCTGCTTGCGCAGGTTGCGCGCTCTGGTCAGCGTCATCCCAGAAGGGACATAGGAGTGAACGTCGTGGGCGGGTGTTTGATCCGTGACCACATCCGGCGTGACATCACGGGTTACCAACTCCGGATAGATCTCGGCGGCGTTGCCGATCAAACCGACGGAGAGCGGCTGTTGCGCCGCCAGCGCTTCCTCCACCCATGTCATCGCCTCCTCCAGTTCTTCGGTCAGCCGATCAACGTATTTGTCCTCCAGCCGTCGCTGCGCCCGGGCGGGATCGACCTCGACGATCAGGGCCACACCTTTGTTCATGGTGACGGCCAACGGCTGAGCTCCACCCATCCCGCCGAGACCAGCGGTCAGAACGAACTTGCCGGCGAGAGATTCCCATTCCTGCTGGCGGGCCAGCGAGCCCAGCGTTTCGTAGGTCCCCTGCAGGATTCCCTGGGTGCCGATGTATATCCAGGAACCAGCCGTCATCTGCCCGTACATCATCAGCCCGGCGGCAGCCAGTTCGTCGAAATGCTCCTGCGTGGCCCAGTGGGGAACCAGGTTGGAGTTGGCGATCAACACACGCGGCGCATCCCGGTGAGTCCGGAAGACAGCCACCGGCTTGCCAGATTGGACCAGAAGCGTCTCCTCGGGCTCTAAATTCTCTAGGCTGTCCAGGATGGCCTCGAAGCTGGCCCAATCCCGGGCAGCCTGCCCCCGACCGCCGTACACCACCAGATCCTCGGGCCGCTCGGTCACAGCCTGATCCAGGTTGTTCTGCAG
>JBKHKF010000131.1:0-7194 GCA_046537745.1 Anaerolineales bacterium
GGACCTGGGTGCGGCTGAGCTATGTCGGCCTGGACGACTACGCTGAGGCAGGCGGCGGGCCTCCTCCTGGGGTTCTGCCGGTGTTCGTCAGGGTGCTCCTGGCTGACGTGCCAGAGCGTCAAGATCGGCGGGAGCTGGCGAGGGAGTTGTCCAGCCGTGTGGCCAAGAAGGTGAATCGGCCGATTGAAAATGTGCACCTGCTTTTCGAGCCGCCTGGTCGAGGCCGGGTGGCTTTCGGCGGTCGTCTGGTGGAGTAACGATTAGGACGTGCGCCCGTCCCAGGCTCGAGCAGCCCGATCGTTCACGGGAGCATTCCCATATCCGGAGCAGGCGGCGGGCACAGAAATGTACAGAGATGGGACCGCATTGGCCCCATCTCTTCTTTTTCCGTTGCTTGTTGCGTATGGCTTTGGACTACATGCGATCGCGCCCAGCAATGGTCCGCTCTGGATCCATCGCCCAGAATTCGGTATCAGGCTTTTGAACGCCATAGCCGCCGGCCTGGTCGAGGGCTACCAGCAACTTATCAAGCGCGCCAACTTTGCCCTGTACGATCTGGCGGGTGACGCCGTGCAGCCAGGAGTTGTTGGGCTTGTTGAAGGGGCATACTCGCTTGCAGTTGGAGCAGCTGAAACCATTGAAGTCATAGCACCCCTCAAGCTGCGCATACCATTTCAACGCGCCCGGATTATTGGAGGCCGATACCGGCTCCCAGGTCCTGGGCCCGGTTGGTAACGTGCCGCTTGGGCAGTGAGTGGCGCACAACTCGCACGCTTCGCAGAACTCGGTCACGCCAAATCGGATGGGCGCATCCGGTATCAGCGGCATGTCGGTAATGACCTTGGCCAGCCGCACTCGGGGACCGTATTTTGGTGTGATCAGCAGGTTGAGCCGGCCGTATTCCCCCAGGCCGGCGTCGATGGCCATAGGCACGCTCAAGCCCACGCCGTTGCCCGCCGGCAGCGCTCGATAGCCAAGCGCCCGAATGAATTCCGCCAGATGGAAAGAGGTGAAGGCCATCCGGGAGTAACCATCGCCGACGGCAGCAGAGGCCACTCGGCCTGGCGAATTGCTGATGCCGGCGTAGTCCTCCTCGAAGGCCAGGGCCACCACTCGGTTCATCGATTTCGGGATGTACCAGGCTTCTTCCGTTTGTTCCAGCCTGTCGCCATCGTAGATGACCGGGATGGTTCGTTCTGCATCATCTTCGCTGGGTGCATAGTGGGTGCCGTAGAGCCAGAGCGGGTTCAGCTCGGCGATACCGGCTAAGGAAGCGCCGTAGAAGGTGGCGGCGTGCTTGACGGCCAGGCTGGCCTGCTCCCAGGACATGTCCAGATCGGCAGGGTCCCACGGTTCCATTTGATCGAGACCCATGCCGCGGATCATGCCCGTGTTGACCTCCCAGCCGTACTGGGGTCCGCCCATGAATGCGGTGGCCCAGGAGGCAGCCATCAGCGCGTAATCGAGTCGGGTTTGATTGGGGACTTTGCCCTCGCCGTCGATCAGGCGTTCTTTGGTTAGATTGGCGTCCTCGCCACGTTCTGGTCGGTTCTGGCGCTCAGGGTCCCAGCGGTTGCGGCTAAAGATGGTGAATTTCTCGTCCATCCGCTCAATCACGTTTGGATCTATCTCGTAGGGAGGATCGCCCGCGGATCGCTTCTCGACGAGGAATCCGCCGTAATATTCCTTGGATTCGAGCAGCACGCCGTTGGCGGTTCGGCCAACCAGCTTCGGAACCGCCAGCGCGGTCCCCAGGGCGGCCGATTCAAGACCCATGATCTTTAGAAAATCTCGGCGGTTGATATTGGTTTCTGACATGGAATATATCCTTTTAGTGGCTTATCTTGGCGTTACCGGGCAGCCGCACTGAAGCCAAAGCGGCCGAGCAATGTAGCCCAGATGGCAGCCACCAGGCCGAGGATCACGCCGGTCACCAGCGCGGCTTGACCCGCGCCCTCGGCGATGAAGCTGGCGATGACCTCGATGACGAATACGGCAAAGAGCAATCCAAGAATGGTGAGGCCCCAGGTCAATGGTGAGAGTTTCAAGCTGTGCCTTCGGCTGTAATCCAACAGCAACATGAAGATCGCCATGGCACCTGCGCCTATGATCAAATGGATCATTCTGCGGTCCTTTCGTGCTCGGGCGCCGTTGCAAGCGCCTGGCTAGTGATAATTATCACAAGCGTAGCGCAAAGACCGGCTGGTGCGCATCGGGCTAAGGAACTAACTGGAATTGGGCTTAAGGCTTAATACTTAAGTTGCATGCCGGGGGATGGCCAGCGAGCATGTCTGTCGAGGTTAAATTTCGTCCATTGGGACGATGTTGTGGCGCAGGGCGTAGAGGGCAGCTTGAACGCGGCTGTCCAATTGGAGCTTCGACAGGATGTGGCTGACGTGGGCTTTTACGGTTTTTATGCTGATCTTGAGCGTGTCAGCGATGTCCTGATTGCTCAGACCGCGGGCAATGTGGCGCAGGACATCCAACTCACGCTCGGTCAGCGAATCCGGGTCCACATCGTTCTCCTGCTCAGTCCGGACTTCCCGGGCCAGGCGACGGGCGGCTTCGGGGTGAAGATAAACCTCGCCGCGGGCGGCGGAGCGGACAGCCTGTGCCAGCTCTTTGGGAGAGGCGTCCTTCATCAAATAACCGGCAGCACCGTTTTGGATGGCGGACACCACCTTTTGATCGTCAATGAAACTGGTGAGGGCCACAACTTCCATTTCAGGGAAGCGTGACTTAATGGCTCGTATGGCTTGAAGCCCGTCCATCTCGGGCATCATCAGGTCCATCAGTACCACGTCGGGCTGGAGTTCCTTGGCCATCTCGAGTGCCTGCAGGCCGTTCTCCGCCTCCCCGACCACGGATAAATCATTCTGGGATGTAAGGAAGAAGACCAATCCTTGCCGCACCATCTGGTGGTCATCGACCAGAAGAATCCGGATAGGTTCCGTTCCGTCAGGCTTGCTCATGGCTGTCTTCCTTTGGCTCAAGCGGGAGGCGCAGCGTAAGTTGGGTGCCATCGCCCGGCTTGGAGCGGATCATTAAGGCGCCACCCAGGAGCTCGGCTCGCTCGCGCATGCTAAGCAATCCCAGTGAATGGGTGGACTTAGCCGCCGTGCCTGGGTCAAAGCCCCGGCCGTTGTCCTCAATCTGAAGCTCAACTCCGCTATCAAGAACTTCCAGGTTGAGCCAGACCTTATCAGCCTGGGCGTGGCGGCTCACATTGCTCAGGGCCTCTTGCACGATCCGGCTGATGTGCCGCTGAACATGATCTGGTATACGGCGGGTGTCGCCGTGGATGGACATTTCGGCTTCGACCTGGTTCAGGCGCTGTAACCCCTCAAGGTGGCGTTTGAGAACGAGCTCAATATCCATACCGTCGTCATCCAAAGGACGGAGCTCGTGAATCAGGGCTCTCATTTCACGTTGGACTTGCTCAACCTGTTGGGTCAGCAGATCCAGTGCCGGCTCTGAATTCTCCATCGAGGCGCGCAGGCCTTCGGCAGCCAGGCTGACGCTGAACAGGGATTGGGTCACAGAATCATGCAGCTCACTGGCAAGCCGTCGCCGCTCCTCCATCATCACCAGGTCACGGGTTCGACGTTGAAGTTGGGCGTTCTCAATCAGGATAGCAATGTGTTCGCTGAGTGGGGGGAGCAGTTCAAGTGTTTCCGGTTTCAGCGGCTCCGGATCGGTACGTAAAAGAGTCAGGACCGCGGTGATCCGATTTTTGGTCCGGAGAGGGGTCATGATCGCATGATCAATGCCTATGGCTTCCAGGCAGTTGGCTTCATCCGGGATTTCGAATAAAGATTCTGTGCGCAGGCTGATAGGCCCCTGCCCAGTCAACAGGTGTCCAAGATTTAGCGGGTTGAAAAGTTGGTCGCAAGCCCCGCGTAACATTCGCACCCCATCCATGTCTGCACCAGCAAAGGCGGTATGGTTGATCTCACCCTCGGTATCGAGCAATGAAATGGCCAGGAATTCCGATTCCAGGATTGGGAGGCTGATTTGGAGGGCTTTGGACAGCTGCTCAGCCAGGTTCCCCCGACGGTTGGTGAGGCCGGCGATTTGATTGAGCGTGCTGAACTCCCGATCCCGTCGCTGCAGTGCAACCGTCAGCTGATCGCCCTTCCGCTTCAAATCATCCCGCGTGCTTTGGACAGAGGCAGCCATCGAATTAAAAGTTGCCGCCAAGGATCGGATTTCATCATCCATTCCCTCGGTAGGAACGCGGTGGGTAAGTTCACCGCCACCGATAGCCTCGGCGCCTTTGGTGAGACGTTCGATAGGAAAGATCAATCGCTTGGTTGTGATCCAACCGCCGAGCAGCACCACCAGCAGAAAGCCCGCGCCAGTCAGCAGCGATTGGCTGACAAGGGTGTTAAGTGTCTGGGCCATTTGATCACCGAGAACCGAGGTGGCTTTTGAGGCTTCCTGCTCCGGCCGAAGGACGGCTACGTGCCAGGGGACGTTGGGCATAGGTGCAACCGCCAGATAGCTCGGGCCTTGGGGCAGTTGGATGGATACCAGAAACGGCTTGCTCTCTCCCAGTTGTGGCAAGAAGCGCGCACTGACGAGATCGTTGCGGACCTCCTCGCTGACAACGTCCAGCAGGGAGCGTTTCATAAGGTTTTCCGGGTTGTCCACCATGTTCGCAGGCATCAAGGTTCCGTAGGCTGCATCAGGCATGGCCACCAATTCCCCTTCCGGTCCAAGCAAAAACATGAAACCGTTCTCACCAACGCTGGTTTGCAGCACTTCGTCGAGGACGTAGGCAAGCGAGAAATCGACACCGGCCATGCCCCAGAAGGTGCCATCGGCCCAGATCGGGGCGGCCACGGTGATGACTGGCTCAATATCGCGGTACGGATTGGTCCAGACGACTGATTCGGTCGGACCGTAGTAGGGTCTAGTCGTCAGATCGGTCTGGCGGGGGCAGCGGCATTGATGGCCATCCCAGAAGCGGTTTGGGTATATCCATATCTTCTGGTCTTCCGTGATGATGAAGCTGGTGCGGATGGTGCTGTTTGAATCGACAATGGATTTGAGCATCTCGGAGCGGCTGCAAATGACCTGTTGCCGGGCGCTCGCTTCTGCAGATGAAACCGCTTCAGGCGACTGCAGGAAGCCAATGGAGTAGCGGCTGGGTCGGATCACCCAGCCCGAGGTGTGGGTCCACAGATCTGGGCTGACTTCCTCTGGTGTTTGCTCCCCGGACGCATCCAGATTTGCAAGACCATGCCCGATGTAATCAGCCAGAGTTTGAACCATCAGTGCTTCGCTCGAGAAGATCTGATCATAGCGCAGGGCGTTGACCGAAGCGAACTGGAGCAGATCGCGCTCGGATTGCTCCCTCAGCTGTTGGTTCATTTCCTGAACTGCCAGCCGGTTCGACCGGAATTGATACATGCTGGGGATGGTAGCTAAAAGCAAAGTTGGACCGACGCCCACGATCAAAAAAAGGATCACCAGCCGGCGAGCAAACGAGCCACGCAAAAGTCCTTCAATTTTGTGCATGATTGACATCATTGTCAGTGAGAAACCAATCCAGGTTTAGTGATGCATGTAACCCATACCTGGGAAATTAGGCCATTGTTTGGACCCGAAACGCATATGGATCATTGTGTCCCGGGAGTGGCTGGTGGCCGATGGTTTGTCACCCGTCACGGCTCTTTTGGCGCGGACCCGCTGGAGTCGATCATTTGCAGCGAAGGGAGCACCGGCGGAAAATAATGCTAACGCGCCGGGCCAATGCCTGTGCTATGGTTGCAGCTTCCTCAGTGCTGGTCCTTCAGACCGTACTGGAGGATGCGGCCCTCTCTAGATACCTCGACGGCTTCACAGGTCTGGTGAGACCCAGTGAGAGAGTGCGTTAGGATTGTGATTTAATTTAGACAGAGATTTTACGGTCATGGATGGGATGGGACATGCCGACCAATTTACCTCCTGAATACTTCAAGGTAGAAGAAGAATACAAAGCAGCCAAGGACCATCAGGAGAAACTCCGGCTCTTGGAAGAATTGATCAGCACGGTTCCCAAGCACAAGGGAACCGACAAGCTAAGAGCAGACTTGAGGCGCAAACTTTCCAAGATGCGCACTTCCAGTGGTGGCTCGAAAGCTGCGCGCCATGAGACTCCTTATCACATCGACCGGGAAGGCGCCGGCCAGGTTGTGGTTTGCGGTCCGGCAAACACCGGCAAATCCGCGCTGGTGGATGCGTTGACAAATGCCGAACCAGAAGTCCAGCCATACCCATTTTCCACATGGGGTCCGACCCCTGGAATGGTCCAGATTGAGAATATCCAGGCGCAGTTGATCGATACACCAGCGTTGGATCGGGATTTCGAGGAACCAGAATTGGTTGATCTAATCCGGCGCTGCGATCTGGCCTTAATCATGCTGGATCTGCAGGATTTCCCGCTTGAGCAGCTGGAGTGGACGCTCAGCTATCTGGCAGGGCACAACATCCTTCCAGCGCATCTTCAGGAGGGTGAACCTGAATCTCGACGGGTGCGCCATGTTCCCATGATGTTGGTAGTCAACAAGGTGGACCAAGGATTGCAGGATGATTTTGAGGTCTTCGAGCAGCTTCTTGACCAACCCTGGGAGATCATTCCAATCTCTGTCCAGGAGGGCTGGAATCTTGACGCTCTCCGATGGGCAATCTTCGACGCCTTAGACATCATGCGGGTGTATTCAAAAGCGCCAGGGCGCGAACCAGATCTTAACTCGCCATTCATTCTGCCGCAGGGTACCACCGTGGTCGAGTTCGCCGGCATGGTCCATCAAGATTTTGCTAAGAACCTGAAGGCGGCCAAGCTTTGGGGCAGCAGCGAGTTCGATGGCCAATTGGTGGCGCGCGATCATGTGCTGCGTGATGGTGACATCGTGGAGCTGAAGGCTTGACGGCTCCTTCCCATGGCCGGCTATGAAAAGTTCTTGGGCAGCATTTTATAGGTCGGAAGAGAGCGGCCCTCATATTCGATTTCTAGCGGTGAGGTTCAGAGAGCGACCGGCTTGTGGTTATGGATATCTGTGACCAGGTGAGGGTGGTGGGCTTTCGATTCCGGGCCGAAGGACGCAGTAATACACCTGCCATTAAGTAAGCTTCAGGGTGTCATCAAGCCCTGGAGTTGTGTCAAGAATCTTGTGTACTTTTGAGCTCCCTCATCGGGACCGGTTACGC
>JBKHKF010000132.1:0-7168 GCA_046537745.1 Anaerolineales bacterium
GGGTCAAGGTCCGCGCGATCGGCAGTGATTCAGAGGCAGCCATTGCGGCCCTCTGTGAACTGGTCGAGGGCAACTTCGGAGATTGATTGAGGTCCATGCTGGGGGAGGATCAAAGGATGAACTCAACAGAATCAGTCAACAAGGCCATCAGCCACGTGAAGATCAATCGCAACGCTATTGTGCCCCATTACCAGCAGATTCAAGAAAACCTGCTGGAGGCCATCGAGAGTGGCGAGCTTGCCGAAGGAGATTTGCTCCCATCGGAACGGGAATTTGCTGAGGCGTTGGGCATTAGCCGGATGACGATTCGACGTGCCTTCAAGGAGCTCGAGGCCCGCGGTTGGCTTGAGGGGCGGGTTGGACGGGGTTGGTATGTCAGACCCTCCAAGATCGAGCAGCGGCTTTCAAAGCTTTCGGGGTTCAGTTCGGACATGGAATCACTGAGGCTCCGGGTCACCTCCAAGGTGCTCGATTTCCGTGAGCAAAGCGCCTCGGCCGCACTTGGCGAGCGCATGGAGATCCCCATCGGTAGCCCGACATTCTATCTCGAACGGATCCGATTTGTGAGCAGCGAACCGCTGGGGATTGAAATGAGCAACCTTCGGGCGGATTTCTGTCCCACCCTCATGGATTACGACTTCAACAAGGATTCGCTCTATCGGGTGCTGCGAGAGGAGTTCGATCTGGAATTGGGCTCCGCCGATCAAACAGTGGAAGCTTCGCTGGCCGATTGGCGGGAGGCTACTTTGCTGGAGATTGAAGAAGGGACGCCCGTGCTCCGCGGGTCACGGATCACCCGAGCTTCGGGTGGGCAAGTTATAGAGGCAAGTTCAGCCGTCTATCGCGGCGATCGATACAAATACCGAGTACGGATTGCAGAAAAAATAAAAGCGGAGGCAATCGTCCATTGAACGAGATCGGGATCGTGCTGGCAGCCCACGGTGATATGGCGGCCTCATTCAAAGAGAGCGCCAGTTTGATTGTTGCTGAACTGGAGAGGGTCGAGCCTGTCAGCCTCGATCCCTCGATAAAGCTGGAGAGCATGCAAACCTCGCTGGCTGCCGCCGCGGACAAGGTGGATCAGGGGAACGGCGTGTTGATTCTGCTGGAATTATTCGGAGGAACACCCTGCAACGCCAGCATCATGGTTCTCCAGGAGCGAGAATGCCAGGCTATATCGGGCCTGAACCTGCCTATGCTCTTGGAGGTGGCGATGCAGCGGAGCGCCGTTGAAACGGTGGAGGAGCTGGCGCAGTTGACGCTGGCCTCGGGTGTCGATGGCGTGGTTGATGAGATTGAACGTTTTCAGGCGGTTTCAAATTTGGATTAGGCAAAGAAAGCTGGAGGATTTTTTTCGATGACTGAGAGTAGTTTGGCCCAAATCAAACGAAGCGTGATTACAGCTCCCGGAAAACTGGAGATCAAAGAAATCCCCATGCCCGAGCCTGCTCGCGACCAGGTGCTGGTGAAGGTTCATTCCTGCGCCATTTGCACATGGGAGCAGCGGATGTACAGCGGCGCCGAGCCGATGTATCCGATGGCAGGCGGCCATGAGGTTAGCGGGGTTGTGGTGAAGGCGGGTGATCAGGTCTTTGGCGTCGAGCCGGGGGACCACGTGACTGCAGCTGGTCTGAACCGTTGCGGCCAATGCGAGTCCTGCCTGCGGGGTTATGACAATATCTGCGAGAACATGTGGAAGATGCGGGCCAATGAGCAGCTTCCAGGCCCGGGTGGTCTTGGCGAGTACATCCTTCGTCTGGGCAAGGACGTTTTCAAGGTCAGCAAAGATGTTCCACTTGCCCATGTCTCTCTTAGCGAGCCGTTGGCCTGTGTGCTGCGCAGCGTGAAGCGAGCCGAAATCCAGGCAGGTGAGCGGGTGGTGATCATCGGCGCCGGCCTTATGGGCTTGCTGCATCTGATGTTGGCGAAGGCCAGAGGGGCGGTGGTCATCGTCAGCGAGCCCAATGAGTTTCGAGCCAACAAGGCGCGGGAGGTCGGCGCGGATTACGTCTTCAACCCGATGGAAGAGGATTACGTAGAGAAGATGCTGGAGCTCTCCGATGGGCGCGGGGTCGATGTGACCTTCGTGTGTGTAGCCCATCACAGCACGGTGGAGCCCGCAGTAGTCGGTTCGGCCAATGGCGGGCGCGTGCTGCTCTATTCCAGCTTCCATCCAAAGAAGCAAAAGATCGAAATTGACCCCAACATCGTCCATAAGAAGGAAGTCGTACTCACTGGAACGATGAGCCAGAGCCGACAAGATTTCTTCGAAGCCTCGCAGTTGATATCCAATGGAAATATCGATCTAGCATCGCTGATCAGCGTCACTTATGGACTGGACCAGTTGGATGAAGCCTTTGAAGCTGCCATGTCCGTCGAGACATATCGGGTCGTAGTCAACCCGTAGCGACGTGGCCTTCTTGCGCTGGGCTGATAATCGAGCCGAAGAGGGCAATATCTGGGGCGTAGCCCGCATGAACTGGCTGCCCGGTCAGGCGTTCGTATTCCTGACCACCTTCGTCCCTGTGCTGGTTCTGGCTCTGGTGGGCTCGACGGCGCTGAACGCGTTGTTCGACGCCATCGATCCCTTCCGTGGGGGGCTCGGCTGACTGGCGCTGGATCCGCGACTGGTTCATTATCGCCGGCTCGATACTCCCAGCCGTCGGTATTGCCCTGAACCTGTCCTTGATCATGGACCGCTCGACCCTGCCTTACCTGCTCGCTTTCTTCACCGTTGCAGCGCTAGCGGAGATCAACATCATCGCCATCGCTGTCATCGCTGTGGGTCTGGCGATCCTGCACGTCGCCTTTTTCCAGAGGAGGGAACAAGATGTCTCAACAGCCAGCTGAACGTACCCCTGAAAAGGAGAGCGTGCTGACAAGAGGTGGCATCTTCGCATCATGGTGGCGCTGGCTCTTCTTCTCACACGCTAACTACAACTGGGAGCGCTATCAGGGCACTGGGTTCGCCCATGCCATGGCTCCCATTATCGAAAAACTCTATAAGGACCCCGAAGAGATCAAGGCTGCCCTCAAGCGGCATCTGGTCTTCTTCAACACCGAGCCAGACACCGGCGGCGTCATCCATGGCATGACCATCGCGCTGGAAGAACAGCGCGCCCTGGGCAACGCTGATATCGACGATGACACCGTCAACGGCGTCAAATCAGGCTTGATGGGACCCTTCGCCGGGTTGGGTGACGTTCTCAAGCAGGGGACCTGGTTCCCCGTGTGGCAATCGATCGGCATCGGCGTCGCGCTTGCAGCAGAGGGCGCGGCTTCCGGGATATTGGGCCCGATCATCTACTTCCTCGCTGCAGCTGCTTACACCTTCGCCTTTGGCTGGTGGGTTTACATTCAAGGCTACCGGCAGGCGCAAAGTCTGGTTGAGCGATTGCTGCAAACCGGGCTGTTGGATGATGTCCGAACCGGGGCCTCGCTGTTAGGGGCAGCTGTGCTTGGTGCATCAGGTGCCAAATTCATCACTGTATCAACCGGGTTGAACTGGACGGTGATCACCGGGACCGGAGAAGGGCCGTCACTCAGACGTTCTCTCTTTAGGCTGATGTTCTTGATCCGCTGTACCCACAGCTCATACCCTTGATCACACTGCTGCTTGTCATCTGGCTTTTGAATCGAGGGGTGTCGATTGTAGACATCATCCCCTACATGTTCGGTCTGACGTTAGCCACGGCTTTGGTCGAATCGGTTTCCCGCTACGCGGTTGAATCCGGTCAAGCCTTTGCTGTGTTCAGCCCGGATGGGGTTCCAATGCTTATTGGTTTCGCAGTGCTCATAGTCGCTGCTCTGTACTTCCGATTAATACGGGAGAATATGAGCGCGGCCGTGCAGTTCGTCGTAGGTTTCTTGGTGGTTGGAGTTGCCTTCGCGTTCCTGTCCGTCGACCGGGCAGAGCCGTTGCAGCTGCTAGCCCACCTTTAGTCCTGGTAGTGGACTGAAGTGCTCTAGAGACAACCCTGAGAAAAAGGGGGGGCGGCCCAGTATCCTGCCTGAATGCTGGCGGGCCGCTCCCGGACTTGTAGAAAGTCATTATCGAAAGCAATTCACAACTCAAAGGAGCGGAACATGTACAACACGCGACGTATGAATAGAATTTTCAAGCCCGACGGTAGAACACTAATCGTAGCCATGGATCATGTCGGCTTTATGAATAAACCGATGGATGCCCTCATGGACGCGGGCCCGACAATCGCCGAGTGTGTCAGCGGTGGGGCGGATGCCATCATGACCACGCTGGCAACCGCTGAAACCTGCGCCAAGGATGTCGGCGATGCGGGTTTGATCCTGACCATCCCGAGTGCTGCCCAACCGGCCACCGACAAAGCGGTGGAAACTGCGCTGCGCCTCGGAGCGGATGCTGTCAAGGTGCTCGTGTACCCCTTCCAGGCGAATCCGGAGCCCACGATCCTGGCGCAGATCCGCCTGAGCCATGACTGCTACGAGTGGGGCATGCCGCTGCTGTCGGAGCCGATCCCGGGCGGCTGGACCGCCGGCGATGATATGCGCACCCCGGAGGCCATCGCCGCCGGTGCCCGCGTGGCAGCCGAGGCCGGCGCGGATTTCGTCAAGACACTGCCGACGGCGGATCCGGCTGACTTCCAAATGGTGGCGGACAACTGCCCCGTGCCGGTTGTGGTTCTCGGTGGAGCGAAAGCCGACGATGATCGCTCGCTGCTGCAGTCCGTTAAGGACGCGGTGGACAATGGCGCCGCTGGTGTGGCCATGGGACGCAACGTCTTCAGCCACGAAAAGCCCGGCGCTGTCGTGGCTGCGCTGGCCGCCATCATCCACGATGACGCCAGCGTGGATGAAGCCATGAAGGAATTAGGCTAAGCCTGTGAGCGCGGATCAAAAGGAAGCCTCCATGGCTCGCCAGGGCGTTATCGGCCCTGGCGAGCCGTGGGCGAGCGTCAGTTCCTTCAGCTACGCTACTGCAGCCATTTTCAGCCGGGTGGCATCGCTGTTAGTTCACCCGGCTGAAGGTTGTCGAAGCTATAGTCCTTCGGCAAAGGTGTCGACCACCGCGCCGATGTCGTCCATCAGTGGATAAAGCACCGGGCAGGTGACGCCAGCATCGACGTATTCCTTGACCTTGCTGCGGCACTCATTGGACGTGCCCACAGCTATGAGGTCTCGGACCACCTCATCGGGAATGACCTGGCTGGCGCGTTGGTAATCTTCCTCAGTGGCTGGCCAGCTCATAATCGACTGGACTTCCTCCAGGAGATCCTCGTTGACCTTGCAGGCGTTCATGATATGGGGTTCTCTGGCGAGATAGTAAGCCACAAGTTTCTTGGCCTCGGCCATGGCGGCCGCCGGGTCCTCGTCCGACAAGGAGCAGACGATCAGTTCCGGCCGATCGACCTCCTGCAAAGTTCTGCCGGCACGCTTTGCGTCTTCCTCAACGCGTTCGATGGCGCGGCGGATATAATCAACAGAAAGAACGTAGTTGAGCAGCAAGCCATTGGCAATTTCGCCTGCGAGTTCAAGTATTTTATCGCCGGTGGCGCCGATATAAATTGGGATATCGCGGGGTGAAGTGTCACCGTAGGCGGACATCAAGATTGATACGGTCCAGGTGGACAAATTCGCCCTGGTAGCTGACTTCCTCCATGGTGAATAGTTGGCGTATGGCTTCGATGTACTCGCGCATGGCGGTCAGCGGATTGCGTCGATCGACGCCCACTCGACTGGCGATCGGCTGCCACCATGCGCCCAAGCCTAGCATGACGCGACCCTGGCCCGTGGGCTTACCTGCCAGTTCCACATGGTGCTCCAGGTGGCAGCGATGACGGCCGGGTTGCGAGTGTAAATGGGCGGGATGCCAGGGCTAATGCGGAGAGTCGAGGTCGCCGTGAGAAACGCGCTCATCATAACGACGCAGTCACGGGCGAGACGCGTGTCGGCTTGCTAGATTTTGCCGAAGCCGCGGTCCTGCGCGTACTACGCCATCTCAATTTCATAATCGATGGAGTGTCGATCCTGCATATAAAGGGCCATTCGTTGTACCATGTAGGTGCCTCCTTGATTGTGGATTATTTGTGCCCGGCGAGCGGTTCGCAGATTGTTTAGCAGTCCGATTACAGAGTCGGGTCGACGTGAAGCCAACGTGAAGCCAAGCAAAGGGGTTCGGTATCGGAAAAGCACATTTCATATTCAAATTAGTCTGCTTGAAGGGATCGCCTGAGTTCATTGAATATGGCAGGAGGGAAGCACATGCCAGAGGCCCACACAACAACCTTTCTACGTCCAGAGGACCTTGAGCGAGCCTGGCAAGCGTTGAGCGAGGAAGGCGTTAAAGCAAAGGTCGCCTGGATGAGTCCTCGGCCGGCAGATCCGCGGGAACTGGATCTCGATCGTTGGGTGGATCTTTCCGCCTTAGCGCTTGATTACATCAAGGATGAAGCCGAGGAGCTTCGCCTGGGCTCGGCTTTCCGCCTGGCCGCAATCCATGATTCCGAAGTTTTGCGCAGTGCCTTTGGCGGGATCCTGGCCAAGGCTGCCCGCAAGACGGCTCATCAGGGGCTGCGCAATCTTGCAACGCTGGGTGCTGTTGTTGAGCAACCTGACTCCGCTCCAGAATTATCCGCAGCGCTGTTGGCTTGCGATCCCGAGTTGAGATTCTACGCTGGATCAGACGAGCGTGTTGCGCTGGCAGATTACTGGTCGCCAGCTGCCGGGCAAGGATTACCCTTGGAGTTGGTGCTGAATCGAAGTCAAGCAGGCGCTGCGACGGGATCCGTAGCTTGGGTCGGCCGCAGCCCGATGGACCGAGCGATCACGGCTCTGGCGGCATGCGCTCGGATTGAAGGTGGGAAGCTAAGCTGGATCCGGCTGGCGGTCGCCGGCGATGGCCTCCGTCCGCAGAGAATACCTTCGCTTGAAAAGCAGATTATTGGCAGTAAGCCTGAAGATCTGGATCGAGTGGAGATCGAGGGGGCGGTGCGCCAGGCGATTGAACCCGGACCGAGCTACCGGGCGAGTTCAGAGTATCAGAAGCATGTGGCGGGCGTGCTAGGTTGGCGCTGCATCCGCCACGCCATTGGAGAGGTGAGTGCGTGATGACCATCGGCTTTGAATTGAACGGTGAGAGATTTGAGATTTCGCCGCGCCCCGGTGAAAATTTGATGCAGGCGCTGCGCCGTCA
>JBKHKF010000133.1:0-7156 GCA_046537745.1 Anaerolineales bacterium
CAGCCGGTCCGGCGGGATGATCACAATAAACGAAAGTCTTGTGAGGTAGGTGACGATCGTTCCACCAAGGATGATCCACCAGATAGTCTCGCGATCCATCAGTCTGTCTCGCCAGCCAGTTGTGCCCGCTCAGCGAAATACCCGACGCCGATCCCAATGAAGGCGGCGAAGAGCAAACCCAGCCGGAATGGAAGCCCTGCCAGCAGCATGCCAGCAAGCCCTGCGCTGGCTGCCGATAAGACCGTCCGCCGATCATCCAGGAGCGGGATCAATAAGGCAAGGAAGGTCAGTGGCAGCGCGAAACTCAGGTTCCACGAGGTGGGCAGAGCGGCTCCCAACACCACACCAGCTAAAGTGCTGATTTGCCAGCTGCCCCATAACGCCAGGCCGGTGCCGAGCATATACCAATGTGCGTTGGGGTTGGGATGCCGCCGGTAGTGAACCGAGGAGGTGGCGAAAGCTTCGTCCGTCAGCAGCCAGCTGAGTGTCCAGCGCCAGCCGGCTTGGAGCGGTTGAAGCGCTGGCCCGATCGATGCGCTGTAGAGCAAATGGCGCAGATTGACCACCGCGATGGTGAGAACTGTGATGAAGGCTGGGGCGCCGCCCGCGATCAGCTCGGCAGCTATGAACTGCGCGCTGCCCGCGAAGACAAAGAAGGAGAAACCCAGAATGGTATCAGGGGGCAACCCGTTTGCCAGCGCCAGCGCGCCGAAGATGATTCCAAAGGGCACTACGCCCAACAGAATCGGGAGCTGATCGCGGGCTCCGCGCAGAAACTCTGCGCGGGGCGGCGGCGCCTGAAGGTCTGCGGTCATCGCTCTGTGATGAGATAGGCCAATATCAAGCGGGTTGTGGCCACCAGGGAGTCCTGATGGGTCCGCTCGTAATTGTGGGAGGCGTCGATGCCGGGCCCCATCAAGGCAACCTGGGCGCCGCCGCCGGCGAACCAGTGAGCCGAGCCATCCGAGCGATAGGAGGGGTACATGTCCACCTGATGCGGGATCTCCTTCGCTTCCGCCAGGCGCCGGAGATGTTGGGAGAGGCCGTGATGATAGGGGCCGCCGCTGTCCATCAGGCAGATGGTGGTCTCGAACTCGGAGGAAGCCTGGCCCTTGCCAACGGCGGCCATATCCACGGCTATCAGCTCGGCCAGATCCTCGGGAAGATCGGCCGCAGCGCCGTGGCCCACTTCCTCATAGTTGCTGATGTGAATCCAGGTAGGGGCAACCGGGGATTCGCCGGAAGCCCGCAAAGCTTTGACGGCCGCCAGCAGGCACACCACGCCGGCCTTGTCGTCCAGGAAGCGCGAGCGGATAAAGCCGCTTTCCGAAACCTCAACTCTCGGGTCGAAGGCCACAAAATCGCCGACGGAGACACCCAGTTCGGCGGCATCTTCGGCGGATTGGGTGCGTTCGTCCAGGCGAAGCTCCATATGCTCGGCCTTGCGCTCCCGCTGGCCGGCCTCCTTGCCGTGCACATGGGCGGAGGCTCGATCGATCATCAGACTGCCTCGCAGCCGTCGGCCATTCCGACAGAACACAGTGCAGCCTTCGGTTTCTACGCTGTTCCAGATAATCCCACCAATGGCGCGCAGCCGCAGACGACCATTGGGGAGGATTTCTTTGACCATGGCTCCCAAGGTATCTACATGGGCGGTGAGAGCCCGCTTTGGCCTTGATTCATCGCCTCCCAGGGAAACCAGCAGGCCGCCTTTGGCTGTTTCTTTGGGCTGCAGGCCGAAGCTGACCAGGCGCTCGCTGGCCCAGCGGATGGCATCCGCACAGTAGCCAGTGGGGCTTGGGATGTTCAGCAGTTCAACAAGATCTTTGGTCAAATCATTCGCGGAAATATCGACAGGGGATGGCATTTCAGGTCCTCATTCAAGCGGGAATCTGGCTCATCATAGCGCAAGGTCGCCGAGGTTCAAAGCTTCGGGAACAAAAATACGAGAATCCTCGTCTTCATAGTGCAGGACTAGAATAAAGATGAAGAGGAGGTTTATACCGATGAAGCCTGTAAAGTATGTGTTTGTGGCGTTGTTCTTGACTTTGAGTCTGGCAGCCTGCGCTGGCGTTGCTGGCGTGGATACGCCGGCGCCGCCGGAACCGCAGCCGGAGCCGACAGAGGGAGGCGCGATGGGCAGAGGCAATATCTTCGTGGATGTCACTGAGGTAAGGGTCATGGAATCCTTCCCGGTTCAGCTTTCGCTGCACCTGGAGGGGAACCTGCCCACACCCTGTCACCAGCTTGTATACGAAGTTTCTGGCGCAGATGAGCAGGGGGTCATCACGGTGGAAGCGTGGTCTGAAGCGCCTGCTGATCAAGAGTGCATCCAGGTGCTGGAGCCTTTTGAGGAAAATATCCCGTTGGGGACTGCCGAAGAAGGTTCCTTCACTATTATGTTGAACGGTGAAGAAGTCGGAAGCGTGGATCTCTAAGTCAAGAACGACGAATCAGAGCCGCCGGCTATCAAGCCGCCGGCTTTTAATTTAATGCGAGAGGATTTGGGAGAGGAAGAGCTTGGTGCGCTCCTCCTGCGGATGATTGAAAATTTGATTGGGCGTGCCCGATTCTACGACCTTGCCCTCATCGAAGAAGAACATGCGGTCCGCCACCCCGCGAGCGAAGCCCATCTCGTGGGTCACCACGAGCATGGTCATACCGGACTGCGCCAAGTTGATCATGGTATCGAGTACCTCTTTGATCATCTCTGGGTCCAGTGCCGATGTCGGTTCATCAAAGAGCATGATCTTGGGCTGCATGGCCAGCGCTCTAGCGATGGCGGTTCGCTGCTGTTGGCCGCCCGAGAGCTGCCCCGGATGCTTTGGCGCCTGCTCCGGGATGCCGACCAGTTCGAGCAGCCTCATCGCCTCCTCTTCGGCCTTCTTGCGGGGCCACTTGCGCACGCGGATGGGGGCCAGCGTCACGTTTTCAAGGACGGATAAATGGGGGAACAGATTGAACTGCTGAAAGACCATGCCGATTTCGCTGCGGATGGCTGCGATGTTACGCACGTCATGAGTGAGCTCGATGCCATCGACGATGATTTGGCCACGCTGATGCTCCTCGAGCCGGTTAATGGTTCGGATAAAGGTCGATTTTCCCGAGCCGGAAGGGCCGAAGATAACGATCACTTCGCCCTTTTTCACGGTCATATCAATGCCCTTGAGCGCGTGGAAATCGCCGAACCACTTGTGCACATTTCGGCAGATGATGATTTCGTCGCTGGCGGGTGGAGAGTTTTGTTGTTCGGTCATAGTGGCTCCCATTCTACCGTGTTCCAACGCCCAGGCGTTCTTCGAGCCGGCGGCCAGCCCCACCAGCGTGCCGAGGACGGTGGCAAACACGTATCCAAGGACGACAAGCAACACAACAGGGACAGTAAATCTCCGCATCATTCTCCACTCCTTGGTTTGGTTCGTTGAAGATCCTCAACTGCAGAAAGTCGTGTGTCTGCACCTCCTTCTCCAAAGGGGCAAGTCGACAGGAGCTTGCTGGATGCAGTTAAAGATGATACGC
The DNA here is from genome assembly GCA_046537745.1 of Anaerolineales bacterium. Taxonomy (GTDB): domain Bacteria; phylum Chloroflexota; class Anaerolineae; order Anaerolineales; family E44-bin32; genus DASWJQ01. The sequence goes on from JBKHKF010000133.1 coordinate 3,520, forward strand.
AGGAGCCTGCTGTATTGTGGACGTAATGCTTGGTCGGGAGCCGATGTCCTGGAGCCGACGGTGGAATTAGTCAAGTCGTTTTCGAGAGAATGGGGGCGAGTGTTGAGCACAGAGCGCGGGGCACAGAGAGCAGAGCCTGCCTGCCCTGTGCTTGCCTCGGCCCTGCAGTCAGGTTGTCCGTCACCCAAGCTCGAAGATCCACGGCGCAAAGGTACATCGCAGCGCACCTTTTTGGACCTCCAGCGAAGTATTTCAAAGAAATCATTCGTTCCTAAGCAAATGTCGGGGCGTCCCCAAGGGGGGGATTGGAGCCGGAATATGGAGGTGAGCAAAATATCTGTGGTCAGCCGGTTGCTTCATCGGAGAGATCTGGATGGCCGGGTTATAAAGGGTCCCAGCATTCATCCCGTCCCGCGGGATAAACCGAAAATGGAAATTGGCGAATCTTAAAGACATCTTATCCGAGGAGCGGTCCCAATGTACCGGTTGTCAGCCGAGTCCTTGGGGTGTAGTCTTGCCGTTGGTGGAGCGAAGGTATTTGGAATAGAAAATGTCCAGCTTAGTCGGAAAGAAACTCGATCAATTCCTGCTCCGAGAGCAAATCGGCCAGGGCGGCATGGCCACCGTCTTCCGCGGCGAAAACACAGAAACGGGCGAGGTTGTCGCCATAAAGGTGTTGTCTCCGACCATCAGCAGCGACCGCCGTTTTGTGCTCAGGTTTCGGCGGGAGGGCGGCCTGGTCTCCAGGCTGCGTCATCCCCACATCATTCCGGTGACAAACTACGGCGAGGACGAGGGGATGATCTATCTGGCCATGCCCTTCATCGAGGGCATGACCCTTCATGAACATTACCGGCAGGGCGGGCTGACGCCGAAGCAAGCCGGGATCTGGCTCTCCCAGGTGGCCGATGCGCTGCATTATGCGCACGAGCAGGGTGTGATCCACCGGGATGTCAAGCCAGCCAATATCATCATCGATCGCGACAACCAGGCACATCTTGGCGACTTCGGACTGGCCCGCTGGCTGGAGGGCTCCGGCTCGCTCACCGGTTCAATGTTGATGGGGACGCCTCCCTACATGTCCCCGGAACAAGCAAGAGGAGACAAACTTGATTCACGCTCGGACCAGTACTCGCTGGGTGTGATCATGTTCCAGCTTTTCACGGGGCGGCTTCCCTTCGATGGGGATACGGCCATGCAAACGGCCATGATGCATCTGAACGATCCGGTGCCTTCGCCTCGCCATTTGAACCCGGAAATTTCCTCCGCGCTGGAGCGGGTCATTTTGACCGCGCTGTCGAAGGACCGTGAGGCCCGCTTCCCCACCGTACGGGCGCTGAACACGGCCTTTCAGGCTGCGCTGCGCGGCGATCAACTGGAGTGGCTCCGACCGACGGTCGCGGTGGAATCCGGTGATCTTGGGTCCTTCCGGGCCCAGCCCTCCAGTCAGCCCAAGGAGCAAGGCGAAAAACAAGGTGGAAGCCTGCTCTGGATCGCGCTGGCTGGCGGGGCAGTTCTGGCTCTCCTGGGGACGCTGACTCTGGCGCCCGTGCGGCAGGCGTTGGGCTTCGATCCGGGCGCTGCACCGGTCCCGACCCAACCGCTGGTCACGGAGGAGGGGTCGGAGCCGCCGCCCACCGATCCGCCGGCGACCGCAACCCTGGCGCCGACACCCTATCCTCCTATCCGTTCAAGCCAATGCCCCGATCTGCGCATCTTCGGCTTCCAACGTCAGGGAAACACCGTCAGCTGGCAGATTGACAACGGCACTGACCAATTGCTGACTCTCGAGAACATGCTGGAATTTGGTGCGCCCGCTGAAAACCAGTCTGTTGAGGAAATTCGTCTCGGTCCGGATGTGATCTTCACGGGACCCGCCGTCGCTGGCGAATTCAACTGGCTGGAGGGTGGGAACCGTCAGTTGTCGTCGGGCGAAGTTTTGGAATTGGCGATCCAGTTCGCATGGGAAGCCGAAGCCAGTGGCTACGAGATGGAGCTGGACTTCAGCCAGGGATGCGTGCTCGAAGGCAGCTGGTAGCCAGTAAGCTGCCGCCGTTATAATTCCTGGAGCCTGTCAGACATTCACATTATTCTCACTCAAAGACTCAGGAGGCTGACCCATGACCGATGAGCGCGTTGAACGACTGGCCGATATTCTCGTTTCCTATTCCATGGAGGTCCAACCGGGTCACTACGTAGCCCTGTACGGCTCACACGAAGCCGATGAGCTTCTTCGGGCACTTTACCGCAAAGTGCTTCAGGCTGGCGCTTATCCCTATGTCTTTAGCGGTTATGATGTGTATTTCAGCTACGGCGGCTACGACGATATTTTCTTTCGGGAAGCCTCCGAGGAACAGCTGCAGCACGTATTCCGCACCGACCGGATGGTTTTGGAGGAGTTTGATGCCATGCTCTCCATCCGCAGCCAGTCCAACACCAGAACCCTGAGCGGCGTCGACCCCGCCCGCATCAGCGTGCGCAGCAGGGCCTACTCGGATCTGCGCAAAACCTACTTCGACCGAGGGGCGTCCGGCGATCTGAAGTGGACCGTGACGATGTACCCGACCAATGCCTATGCCCAGGACGCGGAAATGTCACGGGATGAATTTGCCGATTTCGTATTCGGCGCCTGCTACGCTGATCGGGATGATCCAGTGGCCGTCTGGCGCGGCATCCACGAGCGACAGCAGGTTCTGGTGGACTGGCTCGACAAAAAGAAGGAAATCAAGGTCAAGGGCTCGAACATTGATCTATCCCTTTCCATCGATGGGCGCAAGTTCATCAATTCCGACGGCACCGCCAACATGCCGAGCGGCGAAATCTTCACCGGACCGGTTGAGGATTCCGTGGAAGGCTGGGTTCGCTTCAGCTACCCGGCGGTCACTCGCGGCGTTGAGGTCAACGGCGTCGAGCTGCGTTTTGAGAAAGGGAAAGTGGTCGAAGCGAAGGCTGAGAAGAATGAGGCCTTCCTGAAGGAAATGCTGGCAGTGGATGAAGGTGCGAGCTATCTGGGAGAATGGGCCATCGGGACCAACGATCGAATCGATCGTTTTATCAAGAACATCCTGTTCGATGAGAAGATCGGGGGGACGATCCACATGGCCATCGGCGCCGGCTACCCGGAGACCGGCTCGGTCAACGATTCAGCCATCCACTGGGACATGATTTGCGATATGGGCGACGATGGTCAAATCTATGTGGACGATGAACTGTTCTACCGCGGCGGCAAGTTTTTAATCGAAGAAGAATAGGGGCTGTCAATGAAAGATCCACGGTTAGCTAAATTGGCTGACCTTCTGGTCAACTACTGCAATGAAGTCAAGCCTGGCGATTGGTGCATTATCCAGGGAGAGATGGTGGTTGCGCCTCTGGGGCGCGAGATTTACCGGGCAGTTCTCGAGGCCGGCGGCCACCCCACTGCAAAACTTTTCGATCCTGAGATGCGTTTCATTGAACTCGAGCTGGCCAGCGATGAGCAGCTGGATTTCGCCTCGCCGATCTATGAACTGGTGATGGATGAAGCTGATGCGCTCTTCAGCATCTTTGGCTCCGTCAACACGCGGATGCTTTCGAACATGGATCCCCAGCGAGTAGCCCGCTACCAGAAGGCCAATCAGAAAGCAATTGAGACTTACTT